>JBJOKP010000087.1:0-7680 GCA_046046045.1 Pseudomonadota bacterium
CCTGCAGCTCCGGGATGAGGTCGCTCGGCCGTGCCAGGTGGAAGGCGCCCGAGGCGATGAAGAGGATGTGGTCGGTCTTGACCGCGCCGTATTTGGTCGTCACCGTCGTGCCTTCCACCAGGGGCAGCAGGTCGCGCTGCACGCCCTGGCGCGAGACGTCGGCGCCCTGGGCATCGCTGCGGCTGGCCACCTTGTCGATCTCGTCGATGAAGACGATGCCGTTCTGCTCGGCATGCTGCAGCGCACGGGTCTTGATCTCTTCCTCGTTGACCAGCTTGGCGGCCTCCTCGTCGATCAGCTGCTTGAGGGCGTCGGCGATGCGCAGCTTGCGGGTCTTGCGTGCGCCCTGGTTGGCCTGGGCGAACATCCCGCGCAGCTGCTCGGCCATCTCCTCCATGCCGGGCGGGGCCATGATGTCGAACTGGCCGCGGGGTTGCTGAAGGTCCAGCTCGATCTCGCGGTCGTCCAGCTGGCCCTCGCGCAGGCGCTTGCGCAGGGTCTGGCGGGTGGCGTTGTCCGGGGCCGGGCTGGGAGCGGGCGCCTCGCCAGTGCCAAAGCCGAACAGGCCGCCGGTCCCGGTGGCGCCGCTCGGCCGGGCGCCGGGAACCAGCACGTCGAGGATGCGGTCTTCCGCGGCGTCTTCGGCGCGGGTGCGCATCAGGCGCATCTGGCGCTCGCGCTCCTGCTTGACGGCGCTGTCCACCAGGTCGCGGATGATGGTGTCCACGTCCTTGCCCACATAGCCCACTTCGGTGAACTTGGTGGCCTCCACCTTGATGAAGGGCGCGTCGGCCAGGCGGGCCAGGCGCCGGGCGATTTCGGTCTTGCCCACGCCGGTGGGGCCGATCATGAGGATGTTCTTGGGCGTGATCTCGCCGCGCAGCTTCTCGTCCACCTGCTGGCGGCGCCAGCGGTTGCGCAGGGCGATGGCAACGGCCCGCTTGGCGTCGTTCTGTCCCACGATGTGGCGGTCGAGTTCGGAGACGATCTCCTGGGGCGTCATGTTCATGCACGGGCCTCCGGTGCGCCCAGCACCTCGATGGTGTGGTTCAGGTTCGTGTAGATGCAGAGCTCGCCGGCGATGGTGAGCGCTTGCTTCACCACCTCGGCCGGGCTGAGCTGGGTGTGCTCCAGCAGGGCCCGCGCCGCTGCCTGGGCGTAGGGGCCGCCCGAGCCGATGGCGACGATGCCATGTTCGGGCTCCAGCACATCCCCATTGCCGGTGATGATGAGCGAAGCACTGGCGTCGGCCACGGCCAGCATGGCCTCGAGGCGGCGCAGCACGCGGTCGGTGCGCCAGTCGCGCGTCAGTTCGACGGCCGCGCGCACCAGGTGGCCCTGATGCTTCTCCAGCTTGGATTCGAAGCGCTCGAAGAGCGTGAAGGCATCGGCCGTGGCCCCGGCAAAGCCGGCCAGCACCTGGTCGCGGAACAGGCGGCGCACCTTGCGGGCGCTGGACTTGACGACGATGTTGCCCAGCGTGACCTGGCCGTCGCCGCCCAGGGCGACCTGGTTGCCGCGGCGCACGCTGAGGATGGTCGTGCCGTGATAGGACTCCATGGCGGGGCTCCCGTGTCGGTGTGAGAGGTAGAGTGGGAGTGAGGGGGCCAGGCGCCGGAAATGCGACGGCCGGCGCGCATCAAGCCGCCGGCCGTGGGGTGGGGGATCCCGGTGCCAGGGTTCAGAGGTTGCGGACGGTGACCCGGGCGTGTTCGTTGATGCCCATGGCGCCGCAGAACAGCGCGACCAGGCGATGGGCGTTTTCGAACACCACGCTGCGGTCCTCGCCGCGCCGTGCCAGCACCCAGTTCAGCAGGTCGCCGGCAGCGATGAAATCCATGCGCACCAGCAGATCGCAGGAGACCTTGACGATCTGCCGGTCACCCAGCTGGTTCTCCAGCAGCTTGAGTGTGGGACTGATGTCGCCGACCAGCTGGCCGCTCAGCGTCAGGGCATGGGCGGAGGCGTCACCCCCGTCGTCCTCGATCTCTGACTCGGCAAACTGGTTGGCCTCCACGCCCAGGCTGGGAGCCACGGTCACCCCGGTGCTGCCGGTGATGCGCAGGCTGCAGCGGGCCGGCTCCCAGGACGGCGGCGAGACCTCGTAGGTCAGGCAATAGTCGATGGCGGCCTGGTCGAACTCGACCGGCTGGTTGGCCAGGCGCATGACTTCCAGGCGCAGCAGCCAGTAGGCCGGGTCGGCATCTTTGGCGCCGGTGGGCGCCAGATCGGCCAGCAGGGCAATGAACTGCTCGCCACCCAACCAGCGCATCTCCACCGCCTCGTCGGCCCAATCCTGCAGCAGACGGGTCAGTGCCGTGGCGGCCTCGACCTCCAGACGCTGTGCGGGGCGCCAGTCCAGCACCCAGGGCAAGGGCATCTGCAGCAGCTGGCCACGCAACTGGGTGATGCTCTCGACATCCATGTGGGTCGGTGCCACCCACCCGGCCGCGCTGTCACGGCGCTGGGTGCTGCTGCTGCCGCCCCGGCGTGGCTTGTGGCTGGCCGCGGCGTCGGCCACCGTCTTGGGCAGGGAGAACCACTGCGGCGCCGACCAGCCGAAACGCTGGGCGTAGTCCATGGCCAGGGCTTCGAACTTGGACTGCTGGCCCACCGCGCGGTAGAGGTCGAACAGGGCGAACCAGGTGTCGGAGTGCTGGGCGCGGGTACCGCCGGTGGAGACCAGGCTGCGCAGCGAGCGCTCGCAAAGCTCGTAGTCGGCGTTGGCGAAGGCGATCACCGCCTCGTCGAGCTCGGGGTCGTGGGCGAGTTCGGTGACCTCGATGATGTAGTCGCTGACATCCCCCGCGGCCGAGAACTTGGAGAGCACCGAGACCCTTGGTCGGCTGGTGCTGGAGGGGCTGAGGGTGCTTGACGAGCCGGTCATGCCCAGCTCGGAGTTGCTCATGTCCAGCGGCGCGGTCGGCTTGAAGGCATCGGGCGACACGGGCGTGGAGTCGCTGTAGGCCGAGGACGAGGTGCCGAAGTAGCCGGCGTCGCTCATGGCCGAGCCGCTGGCCCGCACCACGGCGCCGCTGCGGCGCCCGCCGGTCATGCCTTCGCCCACCATCTGCTGCTCGATGGCGTCGATCTTTTCCTTCACGCCCACATCCGGGCGAGCGCCGTCGGGGTTGCGCACCTCGGAGTCGTCGAGGTGGGACAGGCCTTCCAGTCCCGCCAGGCCGTCGCCGGTCAGGCCTTCGCGGCGGATCTTGCGCAGCATGTCGAATTCGCGCTTGCGCACGAAGTCGTTGCGGCGCTTGCGCTCGATCATCGCCTTCAGCTCGGAGCGGGCGTAATCGTTCTCCTGGGCTTCGCGTTGGGCGTTGTTCAGATCGGCCCAGTCCGTGGTCGGGTTGGCGACGAAGCGCACCACCTTGCGAAAGAAACTCGCGTTGTCTTTCGTGGGGTCGGTGGGCTCCTTGGGGTCCGTCATGGGTGAGCGGCGATGGGCGGGCTGGCAGACGCGGCCGGGATCAATCGCCGAAAAGCTTCTGCTTCAGTTCGCGGCGCTGCTGGGCTTCAAGAGTCAGTGTAGCGGTCGGTCGCGCCAGGAGCCGGCGCAGGCCGATCGGTTCGCCGGTTTCGTCACAGTAGCCGTAGTCGCCCGATTCGATCTTGGCCAGGGCCTGGGAGATCTTCTTCAGCAGCTTGCGCTCGCGGTCGCGGGTGCGCAGTTCCAGCGCGTGTTCCTCTTCCAGCGTGGCTCGGTCAGCCGGGTCAGGCACGATGGAGGTGTCCTCGCGCAGGTGCTCGGTGGTCTCGCCGGCATTGGAGAGCAGGTCATGCTTGAGGCCTTCGAGCTGGGCACGGAAGTAGTCGAGCTGCTTCTCGTTCATGTACTCGGCATCGGGCATGGCCAACAGCTCGGCCTCGCTGAGCTCACGGCCGGCCTTGTTCTTCCATGCAGTGGCCAGCTTGGCGTCGGCCTTGCCATCGGACTTGGCGGCTGCGCGGGGGGAATCGGTCTGGGACATGGGCGACTCGCGATGGCTGGGTTCAGGGGATCTGGGAGGAGCGGCAGCGAGTACGCAGACTGGCAGGAACTCGGATGGGGCAGGTGACCTGCACCGTCACGCTCGGGAGCTGAGGCCACCCCAGGACAGCGGCGGCGGACAGACCCCCTTTCAGGGCGCGCGGATTGTAGCGACGCAGCCCGGGTTCGCCGGGCCTTCATCTGCAGGAGCTGTGAGCGAAGTTAACAGGCCCGCCCGGCAGCGCACGCCGTGGTGGCTTGCGCGCCGCGCCACAGCGGGAATCCGCCGCAATCCGGCCCGACCCGATCGTTGGAGGGAGGGTCGGATCGGCCGGTCGGGCAGTCCGCCGTCACGCCAGGCACTGGCTCAGGCCGGACTCCAGCACGTCGCGCGGCAGGTCGATGCCGATGAAGACCATCTTGCTGTTGGGCTTCTCGGTGCCCCACTTGGGGCCCAGATCGCTGCCCATGAGCTGGTGCACGCCCTGGAAGATCACCTTGCGGTCCGTGCCCTTCATGGCCAGCACGCCCTTGTAGCGCAGCATCTTGGGGCCATAGACCTGCACCACCGAGCCAAGGAAATCTTCCAGCTTGGCTGGGTCGAAGGGCCTGCTGGCACGGAAGACGAAGCTCTTCACGTCGTCGTCATGGTGGTGGTGGTGCGGGTGGTCGCAGTGCTCGCCATGTTCGTGGTCATGGTCGTGGTGATCGTGAAGGGCATGGCCGTGCTCGGCTTCGGCGAGGAAATCCGGGTCGATCTCCAGCTTGGCGTTGAGGTTGAAGCCCCGCAGGTCGAAGACCTTCTTCAGGTCCACCTCGCCGAAATGCACGCGCGACTGCGGCGCGCGCGGATTCATGTGCTTGAGGCGATGGGTCAGGGAGTCGACCGCGCCGGCGTCCACCAGTTCACTCTTGGAGATGAAGATCTGGTCGGCGAAGCCCACCTGGCGGCGCGCCTCCTGGCGGGTGTCGAGCTGCTGGTCGGCGTGTTTGGCGTCCACCAGGGTCAGCACCGAGTCGAGCAGGTAGCTCTCGGCGATCTCGTCGTCCATGAAGAAGGTCTGGGCCACCGGGCCCGGGTCGGCCAGGCCGGTGGTCTCGATCACGACGCGGTCGAAGTCCAGCTCACCCTTGCGCTTCTTCATCGCCAGGTCGGCCAGGGTGGAGCGCAGGTCCTCGCGGATGGTGCAGCAGACGCAGCCGTTGCTCATCTGGATGACCTGCTCCTGGGTTTCGCTGACCAGGATGTCGTTGTCGATGTTCTCCTCGCCGAACTCGTTCTCGATCACGGCGATCTTCTGGCCATGGGCTTCGGTCAGCACGCGCTTGAGCAGGGTGGTCTTGCCGCTGCCGAGGAAGCCGGTCAGGATGGTCGCGGGGATGAGGCCGTTGGACATGGTGGTCGTGCCGATCAGTATGGGAAGGCTGGGAGACATGGCGCCCCGGCCGGAAAACTCAAGGCCGGCGCGCTTGAAGGCGTAAGGCGCGCACTGCGGCCCGGCCGCAACGCCGCCCCGGGGCGGCCCGGGAACATCGGATATTCTCGACCCATCTTCACTCCCGGCACCGACCGTGTCTGATCCCCAGTCCGGATCGCGTCCGCCCCGCCCCGGGGAGCGGACGCCAGTCCATGAGCGGCGCGGCCTGTTCGAGCGCGTCGTCGACTTTCTCCACCCCGGTCCCGACTCGCGCGACGAGTTGATGGAGACCCTGGCCGATGCCGAGCAGCGCGAACTCATCGAGCCGCAGTCGCGTCTGATGCTCGAGGGGGTGCTGAACATGGCGGATCGGACCGCCGGCGACATCATGGTGGCCGGGCCGCGCATGGACCTGCTGGCCATCGACGAAGACTACGAGGATCTGCTGGCCACGGTGATCGACACCGGCCATTCGCGCTTCCCGGTCTACGACGGCGAACGCGAGAACATCATCGGCATCCTGCACGCCAAGGATCTCCTCAAACTGCAGCGCGCGCCCGAGCTCAATCTGCGCACCCTGCTGCGTCCGCCGGTCTTCGTGCCGGAGTCCAAGAACCTGAACGAGCTGCTGCGCGACTTCCGCGTCAACCGCAGCCACCTGGCCATCGTCATCGACGAGTTCGGCAAGGTGGCCGGCATGGTGACCATCGAGGACGTGCTGGAACAGATCGTCGGCGAGATCGAGGACGAGTTCGACGACGAGAGCGACGAGACCGGCATCTACACCCTGGCCGACGGTGGCCAGCGCGTGGCCGGTGATGCGGCGATTGCCGCAGTGAACGCCAACTTCGGCACTGACCTGCCCGAAGACGCCTTCGACACCATCGGTGGCCTGCTGGCCCACGAGCTGGGCCGGGTGCCGCGCCGCGGCGAGGTCTGCGAGATCGGCGGCCTGCGTTTCACGGTGATGCTGGCTCGCGGCGGCTCGGTGCGCTGGTTCAAGGTCACGCGCCAGCCCGGCGAGGGTGAATCCGACGCTCGCGCCGAGGCGCGTTCCACTTGAGGCTGCCCACGGGCTGGGCCGCCGGCGCGGTCGGCGGCGTGCTGCAGGCCATCGCCCTGGCCTTGCCCGGATCCGCCCTGGCCGCGCCGCTGCAACTCGTCGCCCTGGCCCTGCTGGCTGCCGGGGTGATGGGGGCGGCGCCGCGACTGGCCGCCCTGCGGGCCGGCCTGCACGCCACGGTCGCCACGGTGGGCACGGTCTGGTGGTTGCACATCAGCATGCATGTCTACGGCGGGCTGCCGGCCTGGTTGTCGGTGCTGGCCGTGCTGGCGCTGTCGGCCTTCCTGGGCAGCTGGTGCGCCGTGACCATGGGCCTGCAGGCCTGGCTGCTGCGGCCGCGGGATGCCGCCACCGTTGCGCCCTGGCGCCTGGCGCCGGGTTTTGTCGCGGCCTGGCTGGCTTATGAACTGGCGCGGGCCCAGTGGTTCACCGGCTTTCCCTGGGGTATGTCGGGTTATGCCCATGTGGATGGCCTGCTGGCCCTGGCCGCGCCCTGGCTGGGGGTGTACGGCATGGGGGCGCTGGCGGCCGCCCTGGCGGCGACGCTCGTGCTGCAGTTGCGTTCGTGCCTGAGCTGGCGCCGGGCCGGACTGGTACTGGCTGGGCTGGCCGCCAGTGCCCTGCCCCTGGCCACGGTCGACTTCACCACCCCGGCCGGCCGGATCGACGTCACCCTGCTGCAGGGCAATGTGGCGCAGGACGACAAGTTCGACCCCGCCCGCATCCCCGACAGCCTGGCCTGGCATGCCCGCAGCCTGCTCGACGCCCAGGGCGACCTGGTGGTGGCGCCCGAGACCGCCCTGCCCCTGCTGCCGGAGGATCTGCCCGCCGGCATGCTGGAAGGGCTTGCCGCCCGCTTCGGCACGGGGCGGACCCGCGCGCTGATCGGCGTGCCGCTGGGCGACCCGGTGGCCGGCTTCAGCAACTCCGCCATCGGCCTGGGCGGCTCGCCGGCGGCGGGGGCGGCCACGCTGAACGGACTGTCCGTCCCGGTCTATCGCTACGACAAGCACCACCTCGTGCCCTTTGGCGAGTTCATCCCCTGGGGCTTCCGCTGGTTCGTCGACCTGATGAACATGCCGCTGGGCGACTTCAGCCGCGGCCGCCTGGATGCCGCGCCCTTCGAGGTGGCCGGGCTGCGGCTGGCACCCAACATCTGCTATGAGGATCTGTTCGGTGAAGAGCTCGCGGTGCGCTTCCGCGATTCGTCCCAGGCGCCCCAT
>JBJOKP010000088.1:0-7657 GCA_046046045.1 Pseudomonadota bacterium
CCGCCACCCCGAGGTCAGCCTGCGCCTCATGCAGGGCACGCCCAAGCAGGTGGCCGAGATGCTGCTGTCCGACGAGGCCGACCTGGGCGTGGCCACCGAGGCCCTGGCCGACTACGGCGAGCTGCTGGCCCTGCCCTGCTATCCCTGGACCCACCTCGTGGTGGTGCCGCCCGGCCATGCCCTGGCCCAGGAAGCCGCGGCCGGCCAGCGCCTCAACCTGGCCCGCCTGGCCCAGTGCCCGCTCATCACCTACGAGCCCGGCTACACCGGCCGCAGCCACATCGACGAGGCCTTCGCCCGCCAGGGCCTGAGCCTGAACCTGGTGCTCTCGGCCATGGACGCCGACGTGATCAAGACCTATGTGGAACTGGGCATGGGCGTGGGCATCATCGCCGCCATCGCCTACGACGAAGTCCGCGACGCCGGCCTGGTCGCCCTGGACGCCCGCCACCTCTTCGCCGCCAACACCACCCGCCTGGCCATGCGCCGCGGCGCCTGGCTGCGTGGCTATGTCTACGACTTCATCCACACCTTCGCCCCGCCCCTCACGCCCGATCTGGTGAAGCGGGCCATGGCAGCCGAGGCGACCGGGGCTGATCCGGGGCTGTGAGGCTGGGCCGGCTTGGCCCGGCAGCCGCGCGTGCGACCATGCTCGGGTGATTCCAACCACCCCGCCCCGACGCACCGTCTGCCCACGTTGCCTGCGCCCTCAGCCAGCCTGCCTGTGTGCGCTGGTGCGGCCGACCGCCCATGACACCGAGGTGCTGGTGCTGCAGCATCCTCAGGAGCAGCGCCAGGCCAAGAACAGCGTGGCGCTGCTCAGGCTGTCATTGATGCGCTGCGAGGTCGTGGTTGGCGAGCGTTTTTCCGATGCCCAGCTGCAGGGCCTGCTGCAGCGGCCCGGGCGCGATGTCCGCCTGCTTTATCCCGAGGTGCCAGCCGTGCCGGCGCTGGCCACGGCCCGCCTCGATCGGCGCGATTCCGCGTCAGCGCCGCCTCTGCCTGTGCGCCTGGTGGTGATCGACGCCACCTGGCGCAAGAGCCTGCGCATGGTGCTGGAGCACCCGGCCCTGGCCGCCCTGCCGCGGCTGGCGCTGGCTGCCCCGCCGCCCACGCGTTATCGCGCCATCCGTGCGGCGCGGCGTGCCGACCAGATCTCGACGCTGGAGGCCACGGTCCAGGCCCTGGCCCTGCTGGAAGGCCAGTCCTTCGAGGCTGCGCCTCTGCTGGATGCCTTCGACCAGTTCGTCGCCGGCGTGGCGGCACGGCGCCAGCACACTACGGTCCTTTGATGCGCCCACCCATGCCCAGGAGACCGTCCATGACCTCAGCCCTTGCTCCGCTCAGCCTCACCCCGCTCTTCGTCGGCCTGCTGGTGCTGATGCAGGTGGCGCTCACCTTCATCGTCATTGCGCGACGCCATGGCGCCAAGGTCTCGCTCATGGACGGTGGCGACCCCGCCCTGCTGCGACGCATCCGCGCCCACGGCAACTTCACCGAGACCGTGCCCATCACCCTGCTGGCCATGCTGGTGGCCGAGTGGACCGGCGCACCGGCCTGGCTGCTGTGGGCTGGCGGGGGCGCCCTGCTGCTGGGCCGCGGCCTGCACGCCAGTTCCTTGATCCGCCGCGGCATGGGCGCCGGGCGCGGGGCGGGCATGGTGCTGACCTTCATCGCCATGGTCACCTTCGCGGTGTGGGACCTGCAACACGTGCTGGCGGGCGTGGCCTGACACGACCGCCCGGAGCAGGCCCTAGGGCCGCGTTGGGTCCGCGGCAGGTTTGGGCGAAGGCTCGCGGCCCGGCGTGGCGCCCAGCATGAACAGCCCCAGGGCCGCCAGGACCAGGCCGGCCAGGTAGATGGTGAGTCGACCGAACGCCAGGCCCGTGCCATCGGCCAGGGCCACGGTGCCTGCGGCCAGGCTGGCAATGCCCATGTAGAGCGGCACATGGGCATAGGCCCACAGGCGCAGGCGCCGGCCGGCGGCGGCATCGCCCACATGCCGTTCGTGCTGGCCCTGCACGCGGTCGAAATAGGCCAGCCAGATGCCCACGCTCAGCAGCGCCCCGACCAGCGCCGAGACGACGGCGGCAAGGTGCAGATGCTCGCCATGGTCCAGCGCATGCACCACCGAGGCCATGCCCTCGCCCAGCAGGATGATGGTGAAGAGGCCGAAGCGCTCGGGCAGGTGCTCGGGGTGGGGCGGCACGGCGGCGGTGTGGCGTGCCACCAGCCAGGGCGAAGCCAGGTCTAGCGCCAGCGCCAGACCCCAGCATGCCGAGCGCAGCGGCCAGGGCAGCAGCGCACCGGCGGCCCAGAGCAGCGCCTGCACGCCATAGGTGGCGGCATAGGCGCGAATCAGCCCGGCCGCGCCCGTCCAGCGGCGCTCGCCCAGGTAGGCCAGGGCCAGCAAGGCCTTGAAGGCGGCGATGCCGCCACCGAAGGCCCAGGCGCGTGCGCCCAGCGGATCCGACACGCCGTAGCCGATCAACGCCGTGGCGCCGATCTGCAGGAAGCCCAGCAGGCGCTGGCGAGGGCGTTCCTCGTCGAAGCGGGTGGCGTGGAAGGTGTGGCCCAGCCAGCACCACCACATGGCCAGGAAGGCCAGCACTGCGATCAGTGCGCCGCCGGGGTCGTAGTGATGGGCATAGGCGGCCGAGAGCTGGGCCACGGCGACGACGAAGACCAGGTCGAAGAAGAGTTCGAACCAGGTAGCCTTGCGGCCTTCGGCATGGCGGGGCAGGTCGGCCCGCGAGGCAGGGAGGGCGCTCATGTCGACCTCAGCGCCGGAGCGCAGCCCACACCAGGCCGGGGCTGTGGCCCTGCGCCCGCACCAGGCGCACCCAGAGCAGGGTCATGTGTTCCAGGTGCAGGGCCTGGTTGAGGCCGCCCACGTCCAGCGGCTCCCAGCCCAGTTCGCGGATGAGCGTGGCCACGCTGGCCTTGGCCGGTGCGTCGTCGCCACAGAAGAACATGGCCGGCGACACGCTATAGCCGGGGTAGGCGCTGTTCTCGAAGTTCTCGCAGCCATAGATCGTGAACGCCTTGACCACCCGCGCCAGCGGGGCCAGGGCCTGCAGCGCCTGCGCGCCGGACTGCTGGCTGCCCAGGGCATGGCTGAGGCCCGGTCCCACCGGGTTGGTGCAGTCCACCAGCACCTTGCCGGCGAGGGCCTCGGCCAGGGGCGGCACCACCTGGGCATTGGCCAGCCAGGGGGTGGCGAGGAAGACCACCTCCGCGGCCTGCACCGCCTCGTGCAGCGGGCGTGCCTGCAGGGCCGGGTTGCGCGCCTGCACGGCCCGGACGGCCTCGGATTGGAGGTCCCGCGCCGCCAGGGTGACGGTATGGCCCAGGCGCTGCAGGTGGTCGGCGAGCGGGGCGCCCACCTGGCCGTAGCCGATGAAGCTGATGTGCATGGCCGGCTCCTTCAGCGCCCGAGCGCCTCGATCACCAGCCGGGCGGTCTCGCCGCCGGAGAAGTTCTGCTGGCCGGTGATGAGGTTGCCGTCGCGCACGGCGAAGCTGCGCCACAGGCCGGCGCGCACGTAGTTGGCGCCGAGGGACTTCAGGCTGTCCTCGATGCGCCAGGGCATGACGTGTTTGTCCCGCGGCAGCAGGCCGTAGCTCCAGACCGCGTTGTCGGCGTAGTCCTCCTCGACGTTGGCGAAGCCGGTCACGGTGCGGCCCTTGGCGATGTGTTCGCCGCTGCGGGTGCGGGCAAAGGCCAGGATGGCGCAGCCATGGCAGAGCGCGGCGGTGACCTTGCCGGCCTCGAAGAAGGCAGCGAAGACGGCGTGCAGGTCGGTGGCGGCCTCGAAGGTGAACATGGGCGCCTGGCCGCCAGCCACCACGATGGCATCGAAGGCCGCCACGTCGATCTCGCGCACCGGCCGGGTGGCCTCGACCTGGGCCTTGAGCTCGGGCGTGTGGATGAAGCCCTGGCTGATGAGGTCGCTGCGGCTGTAGCCGGTGGCGTCACCCGGGTCGCTCATGGCGTCGGCCTGGCAGGCGCCGCCGGCCGGACTGAAGACCTTGACGACATAACCCGCCTCGGTGAAGGCGTGGTAGGGATGGGTCAGCTCGCTCCACCAGAAGCCCACCGGCCAGCCGGTGGTGGTCGAGACCGCCGGGTTGGCGATGACCAGGGCCACGCGCTTGCGCGCCTGGGGGTTGACGAGGTTGGGGTCGCTCAGGCTCATGCGGGTCTCCAGGTGTCAGGGTCGAAGCTGGGTGGGAAATGGCGGTGTGGCACCACTGTCGTTCCGGCATCAGAATCGATCAATCAAGCAACCAGAGACTTTGTGTTGACGATGGAATCAACAATCGACCTCGCCGCCTTGCAGGCCTTCGTCAAGGTGGTGCAGACCGGCAGCTTTACCCGTGCGGCCGAGGCCCTGGGCAGCCACAAGGCCCAGGTATCGCGCACCCTCAGCCAGCTCGAGCGCGACCTGGGCGCGCGCCTGCTCGAGCGCAGCACGCGGGCGCTCTCGCTGACCGAGGTCGGGCGTGAGTTCCACGCCCGGGCCGTGGCCATCCTGGCCTCGGTGGACGATGCGCGGCTGGCCGTCCAGCAGGCCCAGGGCGAACCGCGCGGCCTGCTGCGCCTGAGCTGCGGCGTCGAGTTCGGCATGCTGGCGGTCGGCCCCTGGATCAACCGCTACCTGGCCCGCCATCCCCAGATGAAGGTCGAGGCCGAGTTCACCGGCCGCCTCGTCGACCTGGTGCACGAGTCCTACGACCTCGCCATCCGCCTGGGCCCGCTGGCCGATTCCAGCCTGGCGGCGCGCCGCCTGGGCGCGCTGGCCTACGGCCTCTACGCCGCGCCGGGCTACCTGGCGGTGCAGGGCGAGCCCGCCCACCCCGGGCAACTTGGCGGCCATGCCCTGCTGGCCTTCAGCGGCGGCAGCCAGCGCCAGCAGTGGACCCTGGGCGATGGCGGCACCACCTGCCGCGTGCCGCTCAAGGACGCGCGCCTGCGCGCCGGCAACGCCTACACGCTGCGCGATGCTGCCGTCCAGGGTCTGGGCATCGCCCTGCTGCCCCGCCTGCTGGGCGAGCCCGAGGTGGCACAGGGCCGGCTGCAGCCGGTGATGCCCGGCTGGCAGCCGCCCGAGGTGGAGGTGCACGCCGTCTTCGCCAGCGCCCGCTACCTGGCGCCCAAGGTACGCGCCTTCATCGACCTGGCGGTGGAAGCCTTCAGCGACTGACGCCGGACCGGTGGACCACCGGCCCGCGGCTCAGCTCGGCCGGCTGCGCGGCGCACTGGGATCAATCCGGATCCCCCGCGCCGGGGCCTGCGCCGACGATAGGCGCTCACGCCAAGAAGATCGTGCCCGGGAGGACACCTGATGCCGCATCACCTCAGATCCCTGCAGCTCATCCTCGCCCTGCTGCTGGCCGCCGTGCTCGCCTCGGCCAGCGCGGCCCCGCCTCCCCCGCCGCCGGTCGAGGCCTTCTTCAAGCCCGCCGCGGTGCGCGACTACAAGCTGTCGCCCAGCGGTCGGCGGCTGGCGATCACGACCGAGCTGAAGGGCCGGGTCGGCCTGGTCAGCATCGACCTGCAGCGCACGCCCTTCGAATTCGGCTACGCCGCCCACTACTCGGACATGGACGTGGCCGACTTCCACTGGGTGGATGACGAGCGTCTGGTGTTCACCGTGGTCGACCGGCAGGTGACCGCGGGTGAGGCCTATCGCCTGGCACCCGGCCTGTTCAGCGCCCGCTTCGATGGCAGCGACTTCCGCGACCTCATCGCTCGCAACTGGCGGCCCTTGCTGAACGAAGGGGGGCGCAACATCGTCCTCACCTGGAACCACGAACTGATCCATGTCCCGGTGCCATCGGGCAAGGCCGGGGGTGCCGAGGCCGCCGCCAGCGCGCCCGGCGCAGTGGACGGCCGGCCTCGCGAGCACGAGGTCGTGGTAGCCGAAGAGCGCTTCATCGCCGAGGAACTGGTGGATCTGCACCCCTTCTGGCTCAACACCCGCACCGGTCGCACCCGCACCATGGACCTGGGCGAGAACAGGCCGGGCAAGGTGAGGCGCTGGTGGTTCACGCCGGCCGGTCAGCCCCGCCTGGCCCTCAGCGTGGACGGGGACACCGAGACCTTGCATGCCTTGCGGCCCGCTGCGCAGGCCACCGGCCCGGCCCGCTGGATCGAGCTGGGCCGCAGCACCAAGGGACTGCCCTTCCACCCGGCCTGGGTCGGCGACAACGACACTCTCTATGTGTACCGGAACACCGGTCCGGCCGGCGAGCGGGAGATCTCGGCCTATGACTACGCCACCCGCCAGCCCGGACCGGCCCTGATCAAGGCGCCGGGCCACGATGTGGACGGCGTCTTCGTGACCAGCCCCGACGGCGCCCGGATCCAGGGCCTGCGGGTCGACACCGATGCCGAGCAGACCTACTGGTTCGACCCCGACCTGAAGGCCCTGCAGCAGCGCGCCGACGCCCGCTGGCCAGGCCGCGTCAACCGCGTGAGCTGCCGAGTCTGCAGCGGCCCCGAGGCGGCGATGGTGGTGCGATCCTGGTCGGACCGCGACCCTGGCGAGTTGCTCCTCTGGCGCCAAAGCGCCCGCCAGGGCGAAGGGGAATGGCAGATCATCGCCACGCAGCAGCCGGACATCGTCCCGCAGACCATGGGCCGACTGCGCCTGGAGCGCATCCGCGCCCGCGACGGGCGGGATCTGCCGGTCTGGCTGACCCGGCCGGCCGCTGTGGCCGCTGAGGCCGGAGCGAACACCCCCCGGCCGGCCGTGGTGCTGGTGCACGGCGGACCCTGGTCACGCCGCCAGCCCTGGGGCTGGGACGGCTTCACCCAGTTCCTCGCCTCGCGCGGCTTTGTGGTCATCGAGCCCGAATTCCGCGGCAGCACGGGCTTCGGCATGGGCCACATGAACGCCGGCAATGGCCAGTGGGGCCAGGCCATGCAGGACGACGTGGCCGATGCCCTGCTCTGGGCCCGGGCCCAGGGCATCGCCAGTGACAAGGCCTGCATCATCGGCGGCAGCTACGGGGGCTACAGCACGCTCATGGGCCTGATCCGCCACCCCGAGCTCTACCAGTGCGGCTCGGCCTGGCACGCGGTGGCCGACCTGATGCTGCTGCTCGAAGGCAGCTGGTTCGTGGATGACGACCTGACCGACCGGGCGCGCGGGCACTGGTATCCGGACCGCATCGGTGACCCCAAGCGGGACCGTGACAGGCTGCTGGCCAACTCACCGATCGTGCAGGCGGCCCGGATCCGCCGCCCGCTGCAGCTCATCTGGGGCTCGGACGACAGGCGCACGCCGGTGACCCATGGCGAGCGTCTGCGCAAGGCCATGCAGCAGGCCGGCCAGACCCCCGAGTGGATCGTCTACCAGGGCGAAGGCCACGGCCTGCACAAGTTGGATAACCGCATCGACATGGCCCGGCAGCTCGAGGCCTTCCTGGTCCGCCATCTGGCGCCTTGAGGCGCTGAGGTGGAGGTGGCGCCGACAATGCCGCATGCCTCTGCCACCCGCCCACCCGCCACGTCCAGCCGCCGACAACACCACCGAGCCTGCGGCCGCAGAGGCAGCGACTCCGGCCGCTCAGCCCCAGCCACGCAACCCCCTGCATGGCGTGACCCTGGAGGCCATGGTCACCGCCCTGCGCGACGAATACGGCTGGAC
>JBJOKP010000089.1:0-7654 GCA_046046045.1 Pseudomonadota bacterium
TGCTGGTCTGGCTGCTGGGGCGGTTGCTCTGAATTGGCTGGCGCTGGTCAGGCGCAGCTGTCGGCGCAGGACACGGTGCATGAGTCGGCCGTCTGTGCCTGTGCCTGCACCGCGGGCGCGGCACTGGCAGCGATCGTCGCGGCGCCTGAGACCGCGGCGGCGCGGGCCTCGGCCAGGGCCAGTCCCAGGGCCGGGCCGCTGAGGCCGCGGGCGCGGGCCGCGGCGATCACCGCCGTGCTGTCCAGGGCCTGGGCGCGCTGCAGGGCGGCGCGCAGGCGCTCGGCCTGGGGGTAGGCCTCGTTTTCATGGCCCAGGCGGCCGCGGGTGTCGGCCTCGCAGACCTGCAGCAGGCCGGCGAAACGTTCGGGCCGGCGCCAGGCGTCGCAGCGGTCGAACAGGCGCACGGTGGACGGGCCGTCCAGGGCCAGGCTGGCGTGGATCTCGCCGTGTTCACGCGCGGCCAGCTGGGCCAGCTCGCGGCAGTCGGCCGGCACGCGCAGGCGGGCGCAGAGCGGCTCGATCAGGGCGGCGCCGCGTTCGGCATGGCCGGGGTGGTGGGGCAGCTGGTCGGCCGGGGTCGTGCCCTTGCCCAGGTCGTGCATCAGGGCAGCGAAGCGGGCCGGCAGGGCCAGGCCGGCGCGGGCGGCCGCGTCCACCACCAGGCCCACATGGCGGCCGGTGTCGATCTCGGGGTGGTGGTCGGCTGCCTGGGGCACGCCGTGCAGGCGGTCCAGCTCGGGCAGGATGCGGGCCAGGGCGCCGCAGTCGCGCAGCACCTCCAGCATGCGCGAGGGGCGCTCCTCCATCAGGCCGCGGGCCAGTTCCTGCCAGACCCGCTCGGCCACCAGGGCATCGACCTCGCCGGCGGCCACCATCCGGCGGCACAGGGCCAGGGTCTCGGGCGCCACGGTGAAGTCGGGCCAGCGGGCGGCAAAGCGGGCCAGGCGCAGGATGCGCACCGGGTCTTCGCCAAAGGCCGGGCTGACATGGCGCAGCAGCTTGCGGCGCAGGTCGTGCAGGCCGCCGTGCAGGTCGATGAGGCGCTCGCGCTCGTCCATCGCCATGGCGTTGATGGTGAGGTCGCGGCGCACCAGGTCCTCCTCCAGCGTCACCTCGCGACCGGCGTGGAAGACAAAGCCGTGGTAGCCCGGCGCACTCTTGCGCTCGGTGCGGGCCAGGGCGTATTCCTCCTTGCTGCGGGCATGGAGGAAGACCGGGAAATCGCGCCCCACCGGCGTGTAGCCGGCCTTGACCATCTCCTCGGGCGTGGCGCCGACGACCACCCAGTCGCGGTCGCCGCCGGGTTGCGGCCGGCCCAGCTCTTCCGCGAGCAGGCGGTCACGCACCGCACCTCCGACCAGGTAGATCTCCATCATGGTGCGGTCAGTGTAGGGGTCGACCCGGGCGCCTTGGGGGGCTGCAGGCCCTGGCTTGGCAAGCAGGTGTTGCAGGCTCAGGGCAGCTCGCGGTTCTCCGGCGGAGCGTCGGCCGGGCGCGGGCCGATGAGGGGCTGCAGGCGCGGGCCAAGATCGATGCCGGCCGCGGTCGGCGCGGTCGGCGCGGTCGGCGCGGGCGCCGGGCCGCTGGCGCTTGCGATCGGGGCTGGGGCAGGCACTGGCGGGCTCAGCAGGGCCTGGTAGATGGCGGCATTGGCCAGCACCTTCTTGACGTAGTCGCGCGTCTCGAGGAAGGGAATGCCCTCGGCCCAGGCCGCGACCTCCAGCATCGGGCCCTCGCGCCAGCGGCGCGGTCGGCCGGGGCCGGCGTTGTAGCCGGCCAGGGCCATGGCCTGGGAGCCACCGAAGTCGTCCAGCGTCATGCGCAGATAGGTCGTGCCCAGGCGCAGGTTGACGGGGCGGTCGGTCAGCATCTCGGGCGTGAAGCGCAGGCCCAGGGTCTTGGCCACGCTGCGCGCCGTGGGCACGATGACCTGCATCAGGCCGGCCGCGCCGGCGCTGGAGCGTATGGTGGGCGAGAAGCGCGACTCCTGGCGGATCAGGCCGAAGACCAGGGCCGGGTCGACGCCGGCCTCGGCCGCCGCGGCCAGGATCTCGGCGCGGTAGGGCTGCGGGTAGCGCAGCGAGAGATCGACCTCGGCCTTGCTGCGCTCGGCCGCCGCGATGGCGCGGTCCCAGCGCTCGTGCTCGCCGGCCAGGCGGGCGGCGGCGTTCAGCTCACGGTCGTTCAGCTCGCGCAGGGTGTAGTTCCATTCGCGCCGGCCCTCGTCCACCAGGCCCAGGGCCATCATGGCCAGGCCGCGGCGCAGGCCGGGGTGATCGGCCACGCGCTGGCGCTCGGCCTCGGTGGGCGGGGCTGGCGGCAGGGGCAGGGCCTGGGTGCGGCCCAGCTGCTGGCTGGCCAGCAGGCCGTACCAGTGGGGCTGGCCGGCGATGCGTTCCAGCAGCAGGTGGGCGGCGATGCGCAGGCCGTCGCCGGTGGGGCCGGGGTCGGCGTGGCCCAGCAGGGCGCGGGCCTTCCAGTAGACCCAGGCCGGCTCGGTCTGCTCGACCGGGCTCATGCGGTTCACGGCCTCCAGCAGGCGGAGCCAGCGACCGGGGTCCGGCGCCCGCAAGGCGGCACGGATGCGCCAGGCCAGGCTGTCGTCGCTCCAGTGGAAGCGTGGCTGGGCGGCGGGTGCCAGCTCCAGGGCGCGCTGGAACCAGCCCTCGGCCTGGGGCGACAGGCGCATGGCCGCGTGTTTGGCGATGGCGCTCCAGGCCCAGGTGGCGGTTTCGGTGCGCAGCAGCGGCTGCCAGCGCTCGCCCAGCTGGGCGGCGGCCTGCTCGGCATCGCTCACCGCCAGGCGCACCAGGGCGATGGCCACCAGCTCGCCACCGCCGGGCTGCTTCAGCACCGCCTCGCCGCGGCGGCTGAGGAAGCGCGTGGGCTGCTCCCACAGCTCGGTGGCCAGGCTCTGGCCGTTCAGGCCGCTGAGGGCGCCACCGAAGGCGAGGGCCGGCAGCGGAGGCAGGGGCTGCAGGGATGACGCGACAGGGGCGCCGCCACCACCACTGGCCGGAGCTGCCTCGGCCGAGGCCGCAGACGGGGTGGACGTCGCCGCGGTGGGGGCGACCGGCGGCAGATCCACCATCAGGTCCAGGGCCTGGCGGGCCTGGCGCGGCCGGCCGAATTCCGCCGCCTGGCGGATGCGGGCCCAGACGTCGGTGGGGGTGACGACGCCGGCCGCACCCAGGATCTGGGCCATGGCGCGGCAGCCCTCGTCGGCATCCTTCTGCGCCAGCCAGGCGGCGCGGGCGCTCTGGCGCACGTCCTCGCCCAGCAGGTGGCGCACCACCAGGCCGTAGCAGACCACCTCGCGGTCGTCGGCCATGCGGAAGCGCGGCTGCTCGACGGCGAAGTTGCGCCAGTCGCGCCGCCGGCCCAGCTCCAGCAGCCAGTCGTTGCGCAGGCGGTCTTCCACATAACTGCCGGGCCAGCGGGCGTAGAAGGCCTCGACCTCCTCCTGGCCCACCTCGCCCAGGCGCAGGTTGAGGTCCCAGTAATCCACCCAGGGGGCCAGGGGATGGCGCTGGGCCAGCACGGCCTGGCGCAAGGTGGCCAGGCGCTGGCGGTCGCGCTTCACCCAGGCCTCGCGGGCGTCCTGGATGCGGGCGTCGTCGGCGTTGTCGGCCACCACCCGGGGCGCCGGCGGCAGGCCGCTGCTGGCCTGGGCCAGGCGCTGGGGGCGGTGCTTGGCGGCCAGGACGGGTTCAGGCAGCCCCAGCAGGGCGGTGCCAGCGGCCAGGGCGACCAGACCGATCAGGCCGAGAAGGCCGGAGCGGTGGACAACAGGGCGCGGGACAGGGGACAGCGGGGGCGACTGGGGCACGGCAGGGTTCAACTCGGAAGGCGTTTGAGCCGCTTTGTAGCTCAGCCCGCTCGCAGCGGCAGGATGGCGGGCAGGAAAGCCACGCCGCCGGCCCCCGCACACGCGTCGTTCGTCGCCCATTTCTGCAGTTCAGGCCAGGCGCGGCACCGTTCGTCGCAGGCCGCTGGAGGGGCGGAGAGCCCCTCCCTAGAGTTCACTCACCGGATCACGAAACGCCCTGCAGAACACGCCTCCGGGCCCTGCGACACGGCGTCCACCGCCGGCCCTTGAACTGCTCACCCTGCCAACCTGCCTCTAGAACCGGAGCCCGCCATGACCCGCACCGCTACCACCTCCACCCTGGCCACCCTGGCCACCCTGCGCGCTGAAGTGGCCCTGGCCGCCCCGGCCACCGCTGCCGTGCGCCGCGACGCCACCACCTTCACCGCCCTGCGCGACCGCCTGAGCGACCTGGCCTTCGCCAGCACCCTGGCCACCATGCTGCTCGTCGTGCTGGCCCTGCCCTTCGCCCCCACCCTGGTCGGCCTGGAAGCCGGCACCCCGGCCGCCGAACTGGTGCGTGCCGAGGCCCCGGCCGCCGCCGAACGCGCCAGCGCCAGCCTTGAAGCCGCTGTGGCTCCGGCCGAGCGCAGCGCCCGCGCCGCGATCTGAGCACACCCGGTTCTCGGCAGGGACCATCCTTCCACCCTGCTGGCGGACCGCGGTCCGCCCCTGCAGATGATGTCTTTCAGTCCACCGTGACGATGCGGCCCCGCCTCCCCGGAGGCGGGGCGATCCAAGCGGAACCTTGCACCCCGTGCCGGGCAGGTCAACTGCCTTGCACGGGGTTCTTTTTTGCCCGTGGGCCGGGGTGGACAATGGCACCTCGCCTGGGGGTGGGCCGCATCCCCAGCTCACGCACCCCTCCGGCGACGCCCCACCACCATGAGCTTCAAGCTGCCCGAACCTCCGCGCGACAAGGCCATCCTGCGCAAGCAGCTGCAGGCCGAACGCATGGGCATGAGCGACCGGCACCAGCGCTCGGTCCATCTGCAGGAGGTGCTGCGCGTCTGGCTGCTGACGCGCAAGGAGCGCACCATCGGCGCCTTCTGGGCCATCAAGGGCGAGTTCGACGCCCTGCCCGCGCTCTACCGCTGGACCGAGGCCGACCCCACCCGCCGCATCGGCCTGCCGGTCATGGACCGGGTGACCAAGCAGCTGCGCTTCCATGTCTGGTATCCGGGCTGTCCCATGGAGGAGGACGCCTTCGGCATCCTCAAGCCCAAGGACACCGAGCAGTTCCATCCCGAGCTGCTGCTGGCGCCCTGCGTGGGCTACGGCCCCAAGGGCGTGCGGCTGGGTTATGGCGGCGGCTTCTACGACCGCACCCTGGCCACGCTGGCGCCGCGGCCCTTCACCGCCGGGGTGGGCTATTCCCACGGCTACATCCCCTGGCTGCAGGCCGAGGCCCACGACGTGCCGCTGGACGCCATGTTGACCGACGAAGGCGTGGTCTACGACCGCAGTGCCTGAGCGCCGCGGGGCGCAGGCCTGGCGCCAACTACCCGCATGGCCCGCATGGCCCATGATGAAAAGGTGCGGGGCGGGTGCCGCGACCTGCTGAGTCGCCGCGCCCGCCCCGCCCTGTCTCCTCCTCAGGGGGCGATGTGTCGCCCCCGAGCCTTCGTCGGTACGTGATCAGTCCGTGATCAGAATTTGTAGCCCACGCCGATGCCCAGCAGGGTCGGATCCACCTTGAAGGTGCCGATCTTGGTGCCGGCCGAGCTGACGTCGGTCTTGATCTGCACCTTCTTCAGGTCCAGGTTCAGCGACCACTTCTTGTCGATGGCATAGTCCACGCCGGCCTGGAAGGCCAGGCCCACGCTGTTCTTCTTGAGGTCAAGGTCCAGCGCGGCAAGCGAGGGGTCGAACTTCACCGAGGACAGCAGGGTGAGGTTGAGGCCGGCGCCCACATAGGGCTTGATGGCGCCCAGCTGGGTGAAGTGGTACTGCGCCGTCAGGGTGGGCGGCAGGTGCTTGAAGCTGCCGATGGCGCCGCCGTTCACGTACAGCGTCTGCTTCTGCGGCACGGTGAGGACGAGCTCGGCCGCCAGGTTGGGGCTGATGTAGTAGGTGAAGTCGACTTCGGGCAGCCACTTGTTGTTGATGGTGGCGCTGGCCGGGGCACCGATCACGGTGGTCAGCGTGGCCTTCAGGTCGTCGCTGTTGGTGTTGGCCGATTCCAGGTGCACGGCACGGGCACGCACAACCAGGTCGCCGGCCGACTGGGCCAGGGCCAGCGGGCTCAGGGCCGCCAGGGCCACGGCGATGCAGAGCTTGTTCGGGGTGCTGATCTTCTTCATGCGTTCGGACTCCAGGGGGGCGATGAGGCCTCGGTGCGAGGCCCGCGAGCCAGCCCGATGCCGGCCGCGTGACCGCATTCCACCTGGGCAAACCCTGAGTCAACTTGTGTCCGAACAAGTCCCCGGCCTTCGTCGGCCAGGGCCGGCGCCGCCTTGAGCGAGGTCAGCGCCTGATGCCGAAAATTGATGCGCTGCAGCAACAGCGGCTGGTGCTGCGGCTGGTGCCCGAGCGCCTCACTCGCCCAGGCGGCGGCAGATCTCCAGCACCGTGGCGCTCTGGTTCATGGTGTAGAAGTGCAGCGCCGGCACACCCGCGCCGCGCAGCTGCTCGCACAGGTCGGTCACCACGTCCAGACCGAAGGCCTTGATGCTCTCCACGTCGTCGCCGTAACTCTGCAGGCGCAGGCGCACCCAGCGCGGGATCTCGGCGCCGCAGCCGTCGGCGAAACGCATGATCCCGCTGCTGTTGGTGATGGGCATGATGCCCGGCACCACCGGGATGTCGGCGCCCAGCGCCTGCGCCTCCTCGACGAAGCGGAAGTAGGCGTCGGTGTTGTAGAAGAACTGGGTGATGGCCGAGTTGGCGCCGGCCTGCACCTTGGCTGCATAGGCCTGCAGGTCGGCCTGCGGGCTGCGGGCCTGGGGATGGGTCTCGGGGTAGGCGGCGACCTCGATGTGGAAGTCGTTGCCGGTCTCGGCGCGGATGAAGGCCACCAGGTCGCTGGCATGGCGGAATTCGCCGCCCGTGCCGCCGCCCGTGCCACTGGGCAGGTCGCCGCGCAGGGCCACGATGCGGCGCATGCCCATGGCCTTGAACTGCGCCAGGCGCTCGCGTACCGAGGTCTTGCTGGCGCCCACGCAGGTGAAGTGCGAGGCGCCGGCCTGGCCCTCGGCCAGGATGGCCTGCACCGTCTGCAGCGTACCGTCCTGGGTGCTGCCGCCCGCACCGTAGGTGACCGAGCAGAACTGCGGCTTGAGCGCATAGAGCGCCTGACGGTGACCGGCCAGCTTGACCGCACCTTCGGGCGTCTTGGGCGGGAAGAACTCCAGGCTGAGCGGCAGGCCGATGGGGGAGGCGGGCGTGGTGGCTGCGGTCATGGCGGTGTCGGTCGGTCGTTCAGCGGTCGGGCGGGAAGTCGGTGGAGGCAGCGGGGAGTGCGTCCTTGGCGGTCAGGACGGCGGCTCAGGTCCGCCGGGCATGCAGGAAGAACTCGCGGTTGCCGTCGCCGCCGGTGATGGGGCTGTCCAGCCAGCGCAGCACGGCCAGGCCGCAGGCCGTGGCGGCCTCGCGCAGGCGGGCCTCGACCCGGGCATAGCTGGCCGGGTCCTTCACCAGGCCGCCCTTGCCGATGTCGGCCGGCTGCAGCTCGAACTGGGGCTTGACCAGCATGAGCAGCTCGCCGTCGGCGGCCAGCAGGGGCGCCAGGGCCGGCAGCACCAGGGCCAGGGAGATGAAGGAGAGGTCGCCGCAGATCAGGCCGTA
>JBJOKP010000090.1:0-7639 GCA_046046045.1 Pseudomonadota bacterium
AGGAAGCGCGAGCTGGTCATCCTCATCAAGCCCACCATCATCCAGAGCGGCGGGACCTGGCCCGAGGGTGATGCCCGCGAGCCCGCCACCCGGCTGCAGCCCTTCGAGCCCGGCGTGGCCGAGGACTTCAAGGCCGGCGTGAGCCTGCAGGGCCGCAGCGAGCCGGCCGTCGCGCCCGTGGCACGGCCCCAGGTGCGCATCGAGGGATCGGCCGCGAGCCCGCCGGCCGCCAGCGCGGCGCCTGCCGCGGCACCCGCCACCCCATCGACTCCCCCCGCCACCGAGCCCCCCGCCGCCCCGGCGCCGCGGGACTGACCAGGATCTTCCCGCCATGGCCCGCCCGGAACGTGTCCGCCTCGGCGACCTGCTGGTCGCCCAGGGCCTCATCAGCCCGGCCCAGCTCGACCAGGCCCTGCAGGCCCAGCGCAGCAGCGGCCGCAAGCTGGGTCGCATCTTCATCGACCTGGGCCTGGTGGACGAGGTGCAGATCGCCCAGGCCCTGGCCGGCCAGATGCGTGTGCCCTTCGTCGACCTGGGCCGCCGCTCGGTGCGCCCCGAGGTGGCCCGCCTGCTGCCCGAGGTGCAGGCCCGCCGCCTGCGTGCCCTGCCGCTGGAAGACCAGCCCGGCGCGGTGCGCGTGGGCATGGCCGACCCCACCGACATCGCCGCCTATGACGAGGTCTGCCGCCTGGTGAAACGCGAGGTCGAGCTGGTGGTGGTGGCCGAAAGCCAGCTGCTGGCCGCCATCGACCGCAGCTACCGCCGCACCGAGGAGATCGCCGGCCTGGCCCAGGAGCTGACCAGCGAGCTCACCAGCGTGCAGCAGGGCCTCTCGGGCTCCATGGCCCAGCTGGCCAACCTGGGCAACCTGGGCGAGCTGCTGGGTGCCGGCCAGGCCGGCGCCGAGGACGCCCCGGTGGTGCGCCTGCTGGCCTCGGTGTTCGAGGAGGCCCTGCGGGTGCGCGCCTCGGACATCCACATCGAGCCCCAGGCCGACAGCCTCAAGATCCGCTTCCGCATCGACGGCGTGCTGCATGTGCAGACCGAAGCCGACCCCAAGATCGCCGCCGCCGTGGCCCTGCGCCTCAAGCTGATGTCCCAGCTCGACATCTCGGAGAAGCGCCTGCCCCAGGACGGCCGCTTCGCCGTGGCGCTCAAGAAGGGCAGCATCGACGTGCGCATCTCCACCATGCCCACGCAATACGGCGAATCGGTGGTGATGCGGCTGCTCAACCAGGGCACCGGCCTGCTCTCGCTGGACAGCCTGGCCCTGCCCGAGCGGGTGCAGGCCGCCCTGCGCCGCGCCATCACCCAGCCCAGCGGCATGGTGCTGGTGACCGGCCCCACCGGCAGCGGCAAGACCACCACGCTCTACGCCGCCCTCAGCGCGCTGAACAACAGCGAACGCAAGATCATCACGGTGGAGGACCCGGTGGAATACCGCCTGGCCGGCCTCAACCAGGTGCAGGTGCACGAGAAGATCGACCTGAGCTTCGGCCGCGTGCTGCGCGCCGCCCTGCGCCAGGACCCCGACGTCATCCTGGTGGGCGAGATGCGCGACCAGGAGACCGCCGAGATCGGCCTGCGCGCCGCCCTCACCGGCCACCTGGTGCTCTCCACCCTGCACACCAACGACGCCCTCTCCACCCCCATCCGCCTGCTGGACATGGGCGTGCCGCGCTACATGGTGGCGCTGTCGCTGCAGATGGTGCTGGCCCAGCGCCTGGTGCGCACCGTCTGCCCGCACTGCGCCGAACCCCATGCCCCCGACGCCCATGAGCAGGCCTGGCTGGAGAACCAGCTCGGCGCGGCCTACGCCACCGCCCACATGCGGCACGGCCGGGGCTGCAGCGAATGCAACCACACCGGCTACAGCGGCCGCACGGGGGTCTACGAGTTCATCGAGATGAGCCAGGCCCTGGTGGACGCCATGAACCATGGCGACCCGGCCGCCTTCGTGGCTGCCGGCCGGGCCCAGATGGCCGGCCACACCCTGGCGCGCGACGCCGCCAGCCTGGTGCTGGAGGGCCGCAGCACGGTGCACGAGGCCATGCGCATCACCCACCAGTTCCCGGACTAGGCCGGCCCTGCCCATGCCCCGCTACCTCTGGACCGGCCATGCCGCCGAGGGTCCGACCCAGGGCCAGATCGAGGCCGCCAGCCCCGGCGCCGCGGCCGATCTGCTGCAGGGCCGCGGCATCACGCCGCTGACCATCCAGGCCGTCACATCGGCCCGCCCGTCCAGCCGCCGCGCCACCCCGCCCGCCAGCGAGGCGGCCTTCCCTGCAGCCCCGGCCGGCACCCCTCTGTCGGCCGCTGCCCTGCCCGCCCTGCGCGGCATGCCCCCGGCCCTGGCCGCGGCACTGGACGGCCCGGCCGGCCGCGCCCTGCTGGGCTGGCTGCCCGGGCCGCGGGTGCGGCCCACCGACCTCATGCTCTTCAGCCGCCAGCTGGCCACCCTGCTGCGTGCCGGCGTGCCCATCCTGCGCGCCCTGGCGGGCCTGCAGGAGTCCAGCGTCAACCCGGCGCTGCAGGCCACCCTGGTGGAGGTGAGGCGCAGCCTGGAATCGGGCATCGCGCTCTCCATGTCGCTGGCCCAGCAGAACCGGGTCTTCAACCCCTTCTACGTCGCCCTGGTGCGGGTGGGCGAGATGACCGGCCGGCTGGACGAGATCTTCCTGCGCCTGTTCCGCCACATCGAGTTCGAGACAGCCATGCGCCAGCAGGTCAAGGCGGCGCTGCGTTATCCCAGCTTCGTCATCGCCGCCATGGTCGCCGCCCTGGGGGTGATCAACCT
The DNA here is from genome assembly GCA_046046045.1 of Pseudomonadota bacterium. Taxonomy (GTDB): domain Bacteria; phylum Pseudomonadota; class Gammaproteobacteria; order Burkholderiales; family Burkholderiaceae_C; genus Sphaerotilus. The sequence continues at coordinate 2,798 of JBJOKP010000090.1, forward strand.
GATGGTGATCCCGGCCTTTGCCACCGTCTTCGCCGCCGCCGGCGCCACCCTGCCCCTGCCCACCCGGGTGCTGATGTGGACCTCGCAGTTCACCATCAACTTCGGCTGGCTGCTGCTGGCCGGCGCGGTGGCGGGCTGGCTGGCCTTCCAGCGCTGGCGCGCCACGCCGGCCGGCCAGCTCAAGGGTGATGCCTGGCTGCTGCGCGCCCCCATCGCCGGCCCCATCGTGCAGAAGACCGTGCTGGCCCGCTTCGCGCGCAGCTTTGCTCTCTCGCTGCGCAGCGGCGTGCCCATTGCCGAGGCCCTCACGGTGGTGGCCCAGACCGTGGACAACCACCACATCGCCCGTCAGGTCGAGGGCATGCGGGTGGCCGTGGAGCGCGGTGAATCGGTGCTGCGCGCGGCCGCCGGCACGGGCGCCTTCACGCCGGTGGTGCTGCAGATGATTGCCGTGGGCGAGGAGACCGGCGCCATCGACGAGCTGATGGACGAGGTGGCCGAGCTCTATGGCCAGGAGGTCGAGTACGAGCTCAAGACCCTGTCGCAGCAGATCGAGCCCCTGCTCATCGTCATGCTCGGCGCCCTGGTGCTGCTGCTGGCCCTGGGCGTGTTCCTGCCGGTGTGGAACCTGGGCCGCACGGTCATCCCGCACTGAACCGGCCGCGCCCGCATGTCCCCGCTCAAGACATCCCACCCCGGCGCCTGCAGCCAGTGGCGCGTGCGCCGGTCACGCCAGGCTTCCCGGGGACCGGCACCGTATGCCCTGACCGAAGAAGCCGGACCAGGACTGCGCTTTTCCCGGCTTGGCCATGCACGCGATTCGCCATGCTGCAGGCCATGTGCTGAGTCCCCGTCTTTCCCTTCCATCGCCATCCTTCAGGAGTCCACCATGACCCGCTCGCGTTCCACGTCCGCCTCGGCCCAGCAGGGCTTCACGATGATTGAGCTCATCGTCGTCATCGTCATCCTGGGCGTGCTCGCCGCCACCGCCCTGCCCAAGTTCATCGACATGCGCAGCGATGCGGAACAGGCCTCGGTCAATGGCGTGGCGGGTGCGGCCGCCGCCGCCATGAACATCAACTATGGCGGCTGTGCCCTGACCGGCAATGTCGTCACCGCCAACAAGTGCGTCAAGATCAGCGCCTGCAGCGATGCCGGCACCATCATGCAGGGCGGCATGCCCAGCGGCTTCTCGGCCGCCGCATCGGGCACGGACATCGGCGCGACCAATGGCAACACGGCCACCTGCACGGTGACCAAGACCGTGGGCACCACCGACTACACCGCCAACTTCACCGGCGTCTCGGCCGGCAACTGAGCCGGCTGACGGGCCGCCGCCAGACGCTGCAGCGCGCCGGATCCCGCCATGTGCACTCCGCTGCCCGCCGGCAGGTGGCCCGGCGCCCGGCCTGGGCGCGGTGCCACCCGGCCGCCCTGGATGGCTCGACTTTGCGGGCTGGCTCAGTCGTTGAGCCAGCCTTGGCTCCTTTTCCTGATCAGCCTGCTGCTGGGCAGCAGCGCGGCGAGCGCAGCCACCTACACCTACCGCAGCGATGCCTACAGCTGGGAGTCCGCCAGCACCGAGGTGGTCTGGGATCGACGCTGCACCAGCTATCCAGGTGACGACGATCAGGCCACCCTGAGCTTCTCCGCCGGATTCACCTTTCCCTTTGCCGGCAGCCGCTACAGCTCGGTCAGGGTGCTGGCCAATGGCGGTCTTCAGTTCGGCGCCGACACCGGCTTCATGCGGACCTACAGCAACACCAACCTGCCAGCGGCCGCCTCGTCCACCCAGGGTGGGGGCTGCGCTGGCAACCAGGCCACGACCAATGTCATCCTGGCCTACTGGACCGACCTCAACCCCAGCCAGCAGCGCAGCGGCCAGGTGACCTGGCAGCAGAAGGGCAACGCCCCCAATCGCTACCTGGTGGTGAGCTGGAACGGTGTCTACCAGTACAACACCAGCACGCCCTACACCTTCCAGATCATCCTGTTCGAGAACGGGGAGTTCAAGTTCCAGTACGGCAACGCCAATGCCTCGGGCTCGCAGGCCACCATCGGCGTGCAGGTGAACACGACCGACTACACGCTCTACAGCTACAACAGCGGCTACAACGCCAATGGCAGCGCCATCCGCTGGCTCCTGGCCAGCAGCATAGGCGCCAGCAGCAAGGTGGCCGAATACCGCTTCGACGAGCTGGCCTGGACGGGCAAGGTCGGCGAGGTGCTGGACACCAGCGGCAACGGCTATGGCGGCGTGCGCGTGGGCACGGCCAGCAGCGTGACCCCGGGCGTCGTCTGCCGGGCCCTGGACGTGCCGGCCAACACCAACGCCACGGTGGCTGGCGTGGACACCGCGCTCAACATCCCCAACTCCGTTGGCCCCATCGGCAGCATCGCCTTCTGGTACCGCGGCAACACGGCCTGGACCGGCGGCGCCGATGCCCAGCTCCTCGATGCCTCGCTGTCGTCGGGGCGTTCCTTCCACCTGGTCAGGCGCAGCAATGGCACGCTGCGTTTCGCCCTGACCGACAGTGGCGACAGCAGCCTGGTCCTGGACAGCGGCGCGCAGCCCATCCTGGCCACAGTCTGGACCCATGTCACCGCCACCTGGAGCCTGCGGCCCGGCAGCAACCAGAGCGTCCTGCGGCTCTATGTCAACGGCATCCTTGTCGGCACCCTGACCAAGACCAGTACCGGCGCGCTTTCTCCCACCCTGGGCGCCCTGATGGTGGGCGACAACCGTGCCGGCATCACTAGCAACAGCGCCACGCTGAACTCGGCCAACGGCCGCATCGACGAGCTGATGGTCAACAACTACGAGCTCAGCCCGGCCGAGATCCTGCTGCACATGGCCCAGACCCATGATTGTGCGCCGCCGCTGCACCACCTCGAGATCCGCCACCCCAGCGGCACTGGCGTGACCTGTGCACCGGATGCCCTGACGATCGCCGCCTGCGCCGATGCCGCCTGCAGCAGTGGCTATACCGGCGGCCTCGCCGGCAGCATCACCGACAGCTCAAGTGCCATGGTCTGGCCCGCCACCAATCTCTGGACCATCCTGCCCGGAGCCAGCACCACCACCCTGGCTCTGCAACTCACCAGCGCCGGCAGCAGCGTGCTCAGCCTGACGCCTTCCGGCCTGAGTCCGACGGCAGCCACCAGCTGCAACTTCGGCAGCCCGGCCTGCACCTACAGCGCCGCCGATGCGGCCCTGCTGGCCGCCGTCTCCAATCATGTAAGCGACACGGCCCAGACCCTCACCGTGCAGGCCGTGCGCAAGGCGGATGGCAACGTGAACGTCTGCGTGCCGGCCCTGGCTGGATTGACCCGCGCGCTCCGGCTCAGCTGCAGCTACGTCAACCCGGCCAGCGGCAGCCTGCCGCTGCGCGTGGGGGGCAAGGCGCTGAACGCGGCCAACAATGCCGCGGCGGCCTGTGATGCCACGGGCCAGACACTCAACCTGGTCTTCAATGCCCTCGGAATCGCCAGCACCACGCTGCAATATGCCGACGTGGGCCAGGTCGACCTGGGCCTGCTCTACACCGGCAGCGTGGCCACCAGCGACCCGGGCCTGAGCCTGGCCGGCAGCAGCCGTTTCATCGCCGCGCCGGCCAGCTTCAGCTTCCCCAGCATCACGGCCGGTCCCATCCGCGCCGGCACGGCCTTCTCGGCCACGCTGCGGGCCCTGAATGCCAGCGGCGCGGCCACGCCCAACTTCGGCCGCGAGAGCCCGCCCGCCGCGCCCACGCTCAGCTTCAGCCGCGCCCAGCCCACGGGGGCCGGTGCCAACGACGGCATCTTCAGCAATGGCGGCTTGGGCGCGTTCAGCGCTGGCCAGGCCACTGCCAGCCCCCTGGTGTGGAGCGAGGTGGGCCGCGGCGACCTCGCCGCCAGCCTGGCCAACTACCTGGGCAGCGGCCTGGCCGTGGCCGGCAGCACGGGCACGGCCGGCGCCGTGGGCCGCTTCGTGCCGCATCACTTCGATGTCAGCGCTGTGCCGGCCTGCGGTGTGTTCAGCTATGCCGGTCAGCCCTTCCGCGTCACGGTCACGGCCAAGAACGGCCTGGCCAGCCCGGGCACCACGCTCAACTACGACGGCAGCGCCGGCACCAGCCCCAACTTCGCCCAGGCCACCAGCCTGAGCGAGACCGCCCTGGGCACTGCCGCCAGCCTGAGTGGGGGCTCACTGGCCGCCAGCCTGTTCCGCGCCGGCGTGGCCAGCAGCAGCAGCCCGGCCGTGGCCTACGTGAACAAGCTGAGCGCGCCGCAGAACGCGGTGCTGCGCGCCATCGATGCCGACAGTGTCAGCTCGGCCGGTTTTGCCGAGGCCGCCATGCCGCTGCGCAGCGGCCGCCTGCGCCTCTACAACGCCCTGGGCAGCGAGAAGCAGGCACTCACCCTGCCCATCCAGCTGCAGTACTGGAGCGGCCAGGCCTGGCTGCTGAATGCGGCCGACAGCTGCACCCTCCTGCCGGCCAGCGCCATCAGCGCGGTCAGCTTCCTGGACCACAAGGGCCAGGCCAGCTCGGCCTGGGCGACGGGCCTCGCCGGCCTGCCCAGCCTCAGCAGCCTGAACGGCCAGACCAGCCTGAGTCTGGCCGCTCCGCCGGCCGGCAAGCTGGGCAGCGTGGACCTGTCCATCAACCTGGGCAACACGGCGGCCGACCAGAGCTGCCTGGCCAGCCACCCGGCCAGCACGGGCGCCGGCCTGCCCTGGCTGCGCGCGCAGAACGGCGCCTGCGCCACCGGCTGGGCCAGCGACCCCAGTGCCCGCGCCAGCTTCGGCATCTACAGCGCCGAGACCCGGAAGACGGTGCATGTGCGCGAGATCTTCTGACC
>JBJOKP010000091.1:0-7590 GCA_046046045.1 Pseudomonadota bacterium
CAGCCTGGTCTGCAGCGCGGCGGCCTGGGCCGCGGCGGGCGGGGAGCGCAACCCGGGCTTCGTGCCTTCTCCCGGCAGCTACGCGGTGTTCTGGCAACTGCTCGGCCGCGATCTGCAGCGCCTGCTCGCCGAGGCCGGCATCGCGGCCCTTCCCGCCAGCCTGCAGGACCTGCCGCGGCGCAGCACGCACCGCCTGGCCGGTGACCTCGCCGCCGATGGCCGGGGCGAGGTCTATGCGCTGCTACCCTGACCGATCAGTCTTTCCTCCCTCCCCGACTTCCCTCCGCCGTGCCGGCCGCGCGCCGGCTTCTCCCATCCCGTTCCCACCATGAGCAAGAACTACCTCTTCCACGCCGGTGAAGCCACCGTGCTGGCCGCCGAAGGCCAGGCCACCGATGCCATGCCCGAGATCCTCATCGGCCGCACCGACGGCCCGGTGGGCACGGCCTTCGCCAACATGATGGCGCAGAGCAAGGGCCACACGGCCATGTTCGCCATCCGCGCCTGCAACCAGCTGGTCCGCCCGGCCACCATGATGGTGCCCAAGGTGACCCTGAAGGACAGCGTCAACATCGAGCTCTTCGGCGGCGTGGTGCAGTCGGCCACGGCCGATGCCATCGTCGACTGCGTGGCCGAGGGCATCATCCCCAAGGACCTGGTCAACGAGCTCTGCATCGTCGCCCTGGTGTGGATAGACCCGCGCTGCGCCAAGGACCCCAACCTCGACAAGAAGGACATGTACCGCACCAACTACGAGGCCACCAAGCTGGCCCTGAAGCGGGCGCTGAACAACGAGCCGTCGATCGACGAGCTCATCGCCAACCGCCACAGCATCAAGCACGACATGGACGACTGGAGCGCCTGAGGCCCTGCACGACTGCCTGCTCCAGGAAGAGCCCGCCCAGCGCGGGCTCTTTGCATTTCCAGGCAGGCTGTGTGGCCATTGCCTGCAGGTCCATCACGTTGCTGGGACACCCTCATCGCGAACCACTACGGGAATGTCCTGAGGGGTGACAGCCACCCCGGGCACTCGTGACAGTCTGTCCCAGTCACTGCCCAGTCTGCCCCGGGAATTCCTCCTGATCGCCCCAGGCTCGCGACGCACTGTCACGAGTGTTCCCAACAGCCAGAGAAGAGGCGCTGCCAGGCTGATTGACCCCATGTTCACCCCGGGCGTAAAAACTCGCTGTCCTGCAGCAAACAGCACGGTTCAGGCTGTTGCTCAGGGTCGGAAAGCGCGAAGCCGGAGCAGCCGTTCAGAGCCGGCGCCTCGTGAATCCTGGTGGTGCCCAGCACCTCGTTCCTACATCCTTGGAGACAGCATGAAAAAAGCGACCCTTGGAATCCGCCGTTCCGTCTGGGCCCTGGCAGCCCTGAGCGCGGCAGTTCCGGCCCTGGTCCACGCGAATGCGGACCTCGAGAAGCACATGGCCAACGCCAACAACTGGGCTGCCCAGGCTGGCGACATGTACAACCAGCGCTACAGCCAGCTGAAGCAGATCAACACCGGCAACGTCGGCAAGATGCAGGTGGCCTGGACCTTCTCGACCGGCGTGCTGCGCGGCCACGAAGGCTCGCCGCTGGTGGTCGACGGCAAGATGTACCTGCACTCGCCCTTCCCGAACAAGGTGTTCGCGATCGATCTGGACACCAACAAGATCATCTGGAAGTACGAGCCCAAGCAGGACCCGGCCGTGATCCCGCAGATGTGCTGCGACACGGTGAACCGCGGTCTGGCCTATGCCGAAGGCAAGATTGTTCTCCAGCGTGCCGACTCCGTCCTGGAAGCCCTGGACGCCAAGACCGGCAAGGTGCTCTGGAGCACCAAGAACGGTGATCCCAAGCTGGGCGCGGTGAACACCAATGCGCCTCACATCTTCAAGGACAAGGTCATCACCGGCATCTCCGGCGGCGAGTGGGGTGTGCGCGGCTTCATCGCTGCCTACAACCTGTCCGACGGCAAGCCGGCCTGGAAGGGCTACAGCGTGGGCCCCGACAGCGAAATGCTGATCGACCCCGACAAGACCACCACCTGGATAGACGGCAAGGTCGCGCCGGTGGGCAAGGACAGCTCGCTCAAGACCTGGCAAGGCGACCAGTGGAAGATCGGCGGCGGCACCACCTGGGGCTGGTACAGCTACGACAAGGCTGCCAACCTGATGTACTACGGCACCGGCAACCCCTCGACCTGGAACCCCAGCCAGCGCCCTGGCGACAACAAGTGGTCCATGTCCATCTGGGCCCGTGATGTCGACACCGGCAAGGTCAAGTGGGTCTATCAGATGACCCCGTTCGACGAGTGGGACTTCGACGGCATCAACGAGATGATCCTGGCGGACATCGATGTCAAGGGCAAGCCCACCAAGGCGCTGGTCCACTTCGACCGCAACGGCTTCGCCTACACCCTGGACCGCATCACCGGCGCCCTGCTGGTGGCCGAGAAGTACGACCCGAAGGTGAACTGGGCCACCCACGTGGACATGAAGTCCGGCCGTCCCCAGGTGGTGAAGCAGTACTCCACCGCGCAGAACGGTCCTGACGTCAACACCAAGGGTGTCTGCCCGGCTGCGCTGGGCTCCAAGGACCAGCAGCCCGCCTCGTTCGACCCGAACACCAAGCTCTTCTACGTGCCGACCAACCACGTCTGCATGGACTACGAGCCGTTCAAGGTCGAATACACCGCTGGCCAGCCGTATGTGGGCGCCACGCTCTCCATGTTCCCGGCCCCGGGCAGCCATGGCGGCATGGGCAACTACATCACCTGGAACGCCGGCACCGGCAAGATCGTCCAGTCCAAGCCCGAGAAGTTCTCGGTCTGGTCCGGCTCGCTCAACACCGCGGGTGGCATCAGCTGCTACGGCACGCTGGAAGGCTATCTGAAGTGCGTGGATGCCAAGGACATCACCAAGGAGCTGTACAAGTTCAAGACCCCCTCGGGCATCATCGGCAACGTCTTCACCTACAGCCACAAGGGCAAGCAGTACATCGGCGTGTTCTCGGGCATCGGTGGCTGGGCCGGCATCGGCATGGCCGCTGGCCTGGAGAAGGACACCGACGGCCTGGGCGCCGTGGGTGGCTACAAGGAGCTGAACAGCTACACCGACCTGGGCGGCTCGCTCACGGTGTTCGCGCTGCCGAACTGATCTTGAGGAAAGACCCCGACGGGGCGTCAGGGTTCATCCCCTGAACCCCTCGGGTCGCCGACGATCTGAAGAAGGGCTGGAAGCCGCAAGGCTTCCAGCCCTTTGCCATTCCGTCATGCCCCTGCCGCCGCCAGAGGAGGTCGAGTGGCATGGCCGGTTCGTGAATCAGGCCGTGCGTACAGGGGATTTCCTGCCTAGGGCGATTGCCTAGGGTGAATTCCCAGCGTGCAGCGGCTGTGTTTCGGCCCGAAGCTTGCACAGGGAGCGCTGTTCCTCCCACCCAGTGACACACCCCATCATGAGCCACAAGACCCTCGCTGCCCCCCTGATTGCCCTCGCCTCGCTGTGTGCCGCCTTGCCGGCCCAGGCCGACACCGTCAAGACCGACCTCTACACCGTGACCGACGGCTACAAGGTCGATGCCGACACCATGAAGGGCTTCCGGACCTGGCGTCAGGCCGCCTGCGATCGTTGCCATGGCGCCAATCAGGAAGGCATGGTCGGCCCCTCGCTGGTCAACAGCCTCAAGGTCCTGTCCAAGGAAGAGTTCATCAAGACCGTGCGTGATGGTCGTCTCGACAAGGGCATGCAGAGCTTTGGCACCAGCAAGGTGGTGATGGACAACATCGACCAGCTCTACGCCTACCTGAAGGGCCGCAGCGACGGCGCCATCACCCGCTCCAAGGTGGAAGAAGCCAAGTAATGACCGGCGCCGCGCCCCATCGCTGGACCGTACTGGCCGCCGGGGCGCTAGCCCTGATGTGCCAGGTGTCACCCACCCTGGCACAGAGTGCGCCACCTCCAGCCGGGGCCGCCTCGGCCGCCGCCGAGGCGGCCGGTGCACGCAAGGCCTTGCGGGTCTGCCAGGATCCGAACAACCTGCCTTTCTCCAACACCAGGGGCGAGGGCATCGAGAACAAGATCGCCGAACTGTTCGCCCGCGAACTGGGGCTGCCGCTGGAGTACTACAGCTTCCCCAACCGTATGGCCTTCATCCGCAACACCCTGCGCTACAAGCTGCCGGGCGAGGACTACCGCTGTGACGTGGTGCTGGGAGTGCCGGCCGGCTTCGAGCAGGTCTCGGCCACCAAGGCCTACTACCGCTCCACCTATGCCCTGGTGCTGGCGCGCGGGGCCCATGGCGGCGAACTCGATGGCGTGAAGAGCGTGGCTGACTTCCTGGCCCTGCCCAAGGCCACCCTGTCCAAGTTGCGCATCGGCATCTACGACCGCTCGCCGGCTTCCCAGTGGCTGGCCAAGCATGAGCTCACCGACCAGGGCAAGCCCTACCACATGATGAGCCCGAACCCCGACCAGTACCCAGGCGAACTGCTGGAACACGAACTGGCTGAAGGCCGGGTCGATGCCGCCATCGTCTGGGGCCCGATCGCCGGCTTCTATGCCAAGCGGCTGAAGAAGCCCGAACTCGCCGTGCTGCCCCTGAACTCCGAGCCCGGCGTGCGGTTCGACTACGCCATGGCCATGGGTGTACGCCACGGCGAACCGCAGTGGAAGAAGCAGGTCGAAGCCCTGATCGAGAAGACCCGGCCGCAGATCACCGCCATCCTGCGCGACTACGGCGTGCCCCTGCTCGAGCTCGAGAGCGGCCCGCCCAGGCAGCCCTGAGTCCTGCGTTCCGCCCCAGAGCCCCGCGCCCGATCGAACCTGTCCGTCTTCTCCTTCATGCCATCCACGTCCTTCCGCACCGGCCTGGCCGTGCTGGGCCCCTTGCTGCTGGTCGGCACCCTGGCCCTGCCCGGTCGCCCGGCCGCCGCCGATGAGGCAGGCCCGGCTGACACCTCACCGCTGGAGCGCCAGATCCAGCTCACCCGCTCCATCGTCAAGATCGAGGCCCGCACGGCCAGCGGCTATGCCCTGGGCACGGGCGTGGTCATCGGGCCCCACAAGGTGGTGGCGAGCTGCCATGTCACCCGCGATGCCACCCGCATCGATGCCCTGCACGCCGGCCTGCGCCTCAAGGCCACGGCCCAGGCCGCCGACCTGCGCCACGACCTCTGCCTGCTGGAGGTGCCCGAGCTCGACGCCCCGGCCGCCCCGCTGGGACAGAGCCGGCGCCTGCAGGACGGCCAGCCCCTGCTGGCCCTGGGCTTCTCGGGCGGCCTGGGCCTGTCCACCAGCCGCGGCAAGGTCATCGCCCTGCATGCGCTGGATGGCGCGCGGGTCATCCGCAGCTCGACCGGCTTCATCTCCGGCGCCAGCGGCGGCGGCCTGTTCGACGAGGCCGGCCACCTGGTGGGGGTGCTGACCTTCCGCCTGCGCGGCGCCGACCGACACTACTTCTCCGTGCCGGCGGAATGGCTGGACCCGCTGCTCTCGGGCCGGATCGCCGCCGCACCCATCGCCCCGCTGGCCGGCCGCACCTTCTGGGAAGGCCCGTCCAAGGGTGCGGCCCCGGGGGGTGATGTGCTGGCCGGCATGCCCCATTTCCTGCGGGCCACGGTCTACGAGCTGGAACAGCGCTGGGCCGAACTGGGCGTGGAGGCACGCGCCTGGCTGGCCGATCATCCAGGCGAGCCCCAGGCGCGTCGCGCCCTGGACCTGGCCCAGGGCCGCATGACGGCGGCCGCGCCGGCCCCGCTGGCCGCGTCGCCCGTGGCAGGCGCTGCGTCGACCGTGGATGCCACGTCGCCCGCTGCTGGTGGTGGCGGTGGTGCTGGCGGGGCCAGCGTGCCCGAGAAGAGCCCCGAGCCCTCGCGCGCCGAGCGCCTGCTCTTCATGGCCGAACAGCTGCAGGGCCTGGCCCTGCCCACGCAGCTGGTCTACGAGGTGGTGCAGACCGACCAGGGCAAGGACAACCCGCAGAGTTTCGAGGACAGCGCCCGCGTCAGCCTGGTGGCTGGCGAAGGTGGTGCCTGCTGCGATGCCAGCGGCGAATTCCTGAGTGGCCCGCGCGCCATGCGTCTGCCCGATGTGCCGGGCGTCAAGTCCAACCCGCTGCTGCTGTATTTCCTCGAATTCGAGGTGCGCCGCCTGGAGCGCGGCAGCAAGGGCCAGGCCTCGCACTTCCGCCGCCGCATCCGCCTGGCCCTGGTCGACCAGGCCGAGGTCAAGGACATCGAGGCCGACTATGGCGGCCGCAAGGTCAAGGCCACGCAGATCAGCATCACGCCCTATCTGGACGATCCCTTCCGCCTGCGCTTCATGCAGGAGGCCACCAGGCGCTACCGCTTCATCGTCTCCGACGAGGTGCCCGGCCACATCCTGGCCATCGAGATCCAGCAACCCGGCGTGGGTGAACAGCCGCGCAGGCTGGAGCTGAAGATCCGCCTGCGCGAACCGCGCACCTGAGGCGGCCCCGACCGGTGCCGTCCAACTACCTCCCTGCTTCGACCTGCCCACCCCGTTTTCCTGCCGCCACCATGTTGTCCCCACGCCGCCTTCATCCTGTCGCACTGCCTGTCCTGGCCACCCTGGTGACAGGCTTGATGTTCAGCCCCGCCGCCCTGGCCCATGACTACCCGACGATCGAACGGGTCACCTACGTGCAGGGCTGCATGCGCGACCATCCCGGCCCGGCCTACGAGATGATCAACAAGTGCTCCTGTGCCATCGACCGCCTGGCCGAGAAGCTCACCTACGACGACTACGTCTCGCTCAGCACGGTGGCCAATGCCATCAGCATCGGCGGTGAACGCGGCGCCGTGCTGCGCGAATCCGAACCCATGCAGGACCTGGCGCGCAAGTTCCGCAAGATGAACCTGGATGCCAAGCAGGGCTGCTTCATCCGCATCGAGTAGGCCCGGCCGAGCCCCGCCCCGAAACTCGCCCCTTGACCAGCCCTGGAAGGACGCCATGACCCGCCCCCGATTGAATTCGCCGCGTCGTCGGCTGCTGCTTGGCGGCGGCCTGGGTCTGGGTCTGGGATTCGTGACGCTGCCGCCGGTGGCGTGGGCCCAGTTGCCCACCAACACCAGCGATCCAGCGGCCAGCCCGCGCTGGCAAGCCATCCGTGCCAGCCTGTTCGGCGAACGCCGCATCGAGGCGGCGGCCGGCGTGCTGGAGCTGAGTGCCCCAGCGCGGGCGGTGGATGCCTCGGCGGTGCCGCTGGCGGTGCGATCGGCGCCGGGGGCGGAGATCCGCCGCCTCTGGCTCATCATCGACGCCAACCCCTCGCCCATTGCCGCCATCCTGGCCTACCACCAGGCCGGCGCGCGGCCGGATGTCGAGACCCGGGTGCGCATCGACGAATACAGCTTTGTGCGCGCCGTGGCCGAACTCGGCGATGGCCGGCTCGTGATGGCCGCCCGCCATGTCAAGGCCTCGGGTGGCTGCTCGGCCCCGCCGGATAAGGATCCCGCGGAAGCCCAGGCCAACCTGGGCCGCATGGCCTGGCGCCTGGAGGGCACGCCACATCGCGGCCAGCCGGCCCTGGTCTCGCTCAGCATCAGCCACCCCAACGACACCGGCATGGTGATGGACCAGGTCA
>JBJOKP010000092.1:0-7569 GCA_046046045.1 Pseudomonadota bacterium
GGCCCGCTGGGCATTGCCATGGCGCCCGAGACCCCCAACCTGGCCGGCCAGCCGGCCAACTACATCGTCCAGCAGCTTCGCCACTTCAGGGAAGGCTCGCGCAAGCATGAGGTCATGAGCGTCATGGCCAAGACCCTCAGCGACGCCGACATGGAACACCTGGGCGCCTGGTACAGCAGCATCCAGATTGAGGCCAAGGCGCCCTGAGGCGACCCGTCGACGGTGACTTCTCAGCCCGTCAGCCCGCCGACCCGTTCAGCCGATCAGCCGGCGCCGGCTGACGAAGTGCCTCTCTGCCCCGCTGAGCGGATCGACGAAGCGCAGCTCGCGTGCCAGCAGCTGCAGCGGCTCGCGGTAGTCCGGCGCGGCCGGATCCTCTGCCGGTTGCAGCACCGGGTAGATGCGGTCGCCCACGATGGGCCGGCCCAGCGCGCTGAGCTGGGCGCGCAGCTGGTGCTTGCGGCCGGTCAGCGGCTCCAGGCGATAGCGCGCCAGGTCGGCGCCCAGCCGCTCGATCAGCGTGATGCGTGTCACCGCGTTGGGCTCGCCCGCCACCGTCGCCATCTGCATGAAGGCCTGGCCCGGCCGCTCCTCCAGCCGGCTCGCCACCACCTCGGGCAGCGGCGGAAGATCGTCACGCCAGGGCATGATGGCCTCGTAGACCTTGTGCAGGGCGCGTTCGCGCAGCAGGCGCTGGTAGGCGTCGCGCGAGGCCGGCCGCACACAGAACATCACCAGCCCGGCCGTCTCGCGGTCGATGCGGTGGATGGGGCTGAGCGTGGCGACGCCCAGCTGGCGCTTCAGCCGCACCAGCAGCGTTTCCTGCACATGGCGCCCGCCCGGGCTGACAGGCAGGAAGTGCGGCTTGTCCGCCACCACCAGTTCGTCGTCCACGTGCAGCACCTCGGCTTCGAAGGGCACGACGGGCTCGGGCTGCGGCGGCCGTCGCCAGTACCAGAGCAGGGCGTGGCTGGCACAGGCTTCGTCGCCACGCACCGGCCGGCCGTCGGCTGCCAGCACCTCGCCGCGGTTGAACCGTTCTCGCCAGCCGGCTTCGTCCAGCGCCGGCAGGCGCTCACACAGAAAGCTGAGCAGATCCGGCCAGGGCCCGCCGGGCGGCAGAGCCACGCGGCCGGCGCCCACGCCGTCGCGGTCCGCCGGCGTCCACGCCGCGCGCGGCCGGCTCATGGGGCCGGCAAGTCCGGCGGCAGCGTCCCGGCATCACCCAGCCGCCGCGCCCGCTCCAGCCGCCAGGCCTCGTCCGGCCGCGTCGCGTCGTACACCGTCTCGGGCGACCGGCCGCTGGGCTGCAGACGGGCGTCCAGCGCCACCCGGCGGTCGAAGACGTAGCACTCGCCGTCCCACAGCCCGCCCGGCGCGCCGCCCGCCGCCTGCTCGGCCAGATAACCCAGCACACCGCCGCGCAGGGTTGCCACCTTCAGCCCCAGCTGCTCGCGCATCCACGGCGCCGTGCGGTCGCAGCGTATGCCCCCGGTGCAGTACATCGCCACGGTGGTGCCCGCCGCCCGCCAGGCCGGCGCCTGCTCGCGCACCAGGTCGGCAAAGGCGTGGAAGTGATCCACGCCGGGGTCCACCGCGCCGCGAAAACGCCCGAGCCGGAATTCCCAGTGGTTGCGGTTGTCCAGCAGCAGCACGTCGGGCCGGGCGATCAGCGCATTCCACTCGGCGGCGGAGAGTGCATCGCGGTCATCACCCGGCGGCGCATCCTCGTCCAGCCCGATGGCGACCAGGGCAGGCTTCAGGCTCACGCTGAAACGCCCGTAGGCCGGCCCGCGGCAATGGCTGTGCTTGAAGGCCATGCCCCGCAGCGGCGCGAACACCTCGTCCTGCTGCAAGGCCAGCTCGAAGGCATGAACCGCCTCGGCCTCACCCGCCACCGCGCCATTCAGTCCCTCGGCCGCCACGATCAGGCTGCCGCCGATGCGTCCTTGCGCCGCGCCCAGCCGCGCGCCAAGTTCACGCAGCGCCTCGGCCAGCGCGGCCGGGTTGGGCAGGGCGGTGTAGCGGTAGAAGGCGGTGTGGAGCCAGGCAGTCATGGTGTTTCGCGGCATCGCGACCTCAGGCCGCCACCCAGTTCTCGACCGTCAGGCCGGGTACGCGCAGGAACTCGCGCTCGTTGTTGGTCACCAGCACCCAGCCCTCGGCCCGCGCGTGGGCGGCGATCCACAAGTCGTTGTTGCCGATGGGCTGGCCGGCGCGCTGCAGCGCGGCGCGGATCTCGCCGTAGTGATCACCCGCCGCCAGCGGCAGGGGCAGCACCTCGATCGCGCGCACCAGACCGTCGAGTGCCGCCAGCGCCCGCTCTCGCGCCTGGCTCTTCTCGGCGCCAAAGCGCAGCTCGCCATAGGTCACCACCGACATCGCCAGCGCGCCGGCGCTGAGACGCTGGAAGCGCTGGCGCACCTCCGGCGGCCGCTGCTGGGCAATGTAGATGCAGATGTTGGTGTCCAGCAGGTAGCGCGGGCGGTCGTCGGCCATCGCCTCACAACCCCGCGCGTTCCTGCGGCGGTGCGTCCTGGCGCCCCTCGGCCATGAAGTCCGCCGGCAGCTCGGCCAGGGCATCGAACACCGCCACGGCCGAGCGTTGCGGCACTCGCAGGATCACGTCCCCGCCCTGGCGCAGGATCTCCACCTCGTCCACGTCGAAGCGGAATTCGCGTGGCAGCCGCACCGCCTGTGAGTTGCCGGACTGGAAGACTCGTGCGGTGATGGCCATGGCGTGCTCCAAAAGATATACGTCAAGTATATACATCGAGCGTGGCCCGCCGAAGGGCGGACGCCAAATTCAGCGCTTCAGGATCACCAGCCCCTTCAGATATTCCCCCTCCGGATAGCACAGCGTGGTCGGGTGATCGGGCGCGGCTTCCAGGCGCTGCAGCAGGTAGCCGTCGACTTCGGCGTCCAGGCCGGCGCCGGCGACGATCTTGTGGAAGAGCTCGGCGCCGATGCCGCCGGAGCAGCTGAAGGTGAGCAGCAGGCCGCCGGGTTCCAGCAGCTTGAAGGCCAGGCGGTTGATGTCCTTGTAGGCGCGGCTGGCGCGGTCGGCGTGGGCGGCGCTGGGGGCGAACTTGGGCGGGTCGAGCACGATGGCGTCGAAGCGCTTGCCGGTCTCGTTGGCGTCCTTGAGCAGCTGGCGCAGGGTGCCGTTCACGTCGGCGTCCAGGGCCTGGTGGCGCGCCGGGTCAAAGCCGTTGAGCTCGACATGGGCGCTGGCGCGGGCCAGCGAGGGGCCGCTGGAATCGACGCTGATCACCTCGGCCGCGCCGCCGGCCAGGGCTGCCACGCTGAAGCCGCCCGTGTAGCTGTAGCAGTTCAGCACGCGCTGGCAGCCGAACTGGCGCACCAGCCGGGCGAATAGGGCGCGGTTCTCGCGCTGGTCCAGGTAGTAGCCGGTCTTGTGGCCTTCCTGCACGTCGACGGTGAGCCGGATGTCGTGCTCGCGCAGGGTGATGGTGGTCGAACCCTCGCCACGCAGCCAGCCCTTGATGGGCTCCAGCCCTTCCATCTGGCGCACGCCGGAATCGCTGCGCTCGAAGATGCGGGTGCAGCCCAGGTGTTTGGTCTCGGCCAGCAGGGCGTCGGCGATGGTGGCCTTCCAGCGTTCGGTGCCAGCGCCCAGGAACTGCACGCTGAGGATGTCTTCGTAGCGGTCGACGATGAGGCCGGGCAGGCCGTCGGCCTCGCCGTGCAGCAGGCGCACGCCGTTGCTGGCGATGGCCAGGCGCTCGCGCATGGCTACGGCGGCGCGGATGCGGCGGGCGAAGAAATCGGCGTCGATGCGCTCGGCCTCGTCGAAGCTCCAGGCCCGCACGCGGATCTGCGAGTTGGGGCTGAAGGCGCCCCAGGCCAGGAACTGGCCCTCGGCCGACTCCACCCGCACGGTTTCGCCCGGGTCGGCACGGCCCTTGGCGACGCTGCCCTGAAAGATCCAGGGATGGCGGCGCAGCAGTGAACGCTCCTTGCCGGGGAGCAGACGGATGGATTTCATGGCGCGGATTGTCGCGTCGCTCGCTCCGCACCGGGATTTGTGGCCAGCCTGCCCGCTTGGCTTGGGCGCTGCCGTTCATCTGGCCGTCGGAAAGATACAGGGTCTGCGGCGTCTCTTGGGGCAGGAAGCTGGGGACGTCCGGCGTCCCGTCACCACACCCGACTGGGCGCCGACCCGTACGCTCAGGACCCGGTGGCGGGTGCTCGGGCGGTGCGTTGACTCAGTCCACCCTGATCTTGCGCTCGCGGATGACGCGGCCCCACAGGGCGGATTCGCGCGTGATCTCCTGGGCCAGTTCGTCGCGGCTGCCGGGAGCGGGCGGCAGGCCGTGCTGGTTGAGGTCGGCCACCACGTCGGGCGACTTCAGCACCTTCACCAGCTCGGTGTTCCAGCGGTCGAGGACGGGCTTCGGTACCTTGGACGAGGCGACGAAGGCGTACCAGTTGGTGGCCAGATAGCCCGGGTAGCCCGACTCGGCGATGGTGGGCACGTTGGGCAGCTGGGGCAGGCGCCTGGCGCCGGTCACCGCCAGGGGGATGAGCTTGCCGGCCTCGATGTGGGCCTGGGCCGTGGAGAGGGTGGAGTAATAGGCCGAGACCCGCCCCCCCAGCAGATCCTGCAGCGCCGGGGCGCCGCCCTTGTAGGGAATGTGCACGGTGTCGATCTTGGCCATGTCGTCCAGCAGTTCGCCGGCCAGGTGCGAGGCCGAGCCGGCGCCGGTGGAGGCGTAGTCCAGCTTGCCGGGGTTCTTCTTCGCATAGTCGATGAACTCGGCGAAGGTCTTGATCTTCAGGCCGCCGTGCACCACCAGCACGTTGGGGAAGTTGACGTCCATGGTGACCGGGGCCAGGTCCTTCACCGGGTCGTAGGGCAGCTTCATCAGGTGGGGGGCGATGGCCAGCGGTCCGACCGAGCCGAAGAGCAGCACCGAGCCATCGGCCGGGCCGCTGGCGGCGGCCTGGTGGGCGATGTTGCCGCCCGCGCCCGCCTTGTTCTCGATCACCACGGTGTAGCCGGTGTTGTCCGCCAGCTTCTTGCCGATGATGCGCGCCGCCGTGTCGGCCGCCCCGCCGGCGGCAAAGCCCACCAGGATGGTGAGGGTCTTCTTGGCCGGCAGATCCTGCTGGGCCTGGGCCAGGCTGGGCGCCAGGGCCATGGCGGCGGCGGTGCACAGGCTGGTGACCAGCATGGCGCGGCGCAGCGGCGAGGACGGGTGCGTGGGATGACGATGGCTGGACATGGCGTGGGTCTCCTCGGGGTCGTGGTTCTGGGTAAACGGCGCGGGGTGGAAGGCGCGGGGTGGATGGCGCGGGCCGTTCAGTCCGCCCCCAGCCCCACCGGGTTGGGATGGCGGCGCTCCACGGCGGCGCGCAGCAGGGCGGCGCTGCGGTACACGCCGTGGGCGAACTTGCCGCAGGGCAGGGTGGCGAACAGGGCCAGCACGGCACCCAGGTGCAGGCAGAGCAGGGCGGGCATCAGGCCGGTGGCGCTGGCCAGCCACAGGCCCAGCCCGCTGCTGGCAGTGAGGAAGAGCAGGGCGATGAAACCCAGGTCCATGGGCCGCTGGGCCGGGTCACCATGCTGCGGGTGGCGGCGCAGGTGCAGCCAGCCCAGGCCGGCGCTGCCGGCTGCCAGGGCCAGGCCGCCGCTCACGCCCAGCAGCTTGGGCAGCGAGGGAAAGGGATAAGGCGCCGCCCAGCCGAAGACGTAGTGGTAGAGCGTGGCCACCGCCGTGGCGGCGAAGCACAGCGCAAAGCCGTAGAAGGTGAGGTGGTGTGCGCGGCGGCGGGCGTGGGTCCAGGCGTCGTCCTCGTTGTGGCAGCCCTCGCCGTGGCCGCCGTCGAGGTAGCGCAGGGTGAGGATCTCGCCGCCGGCCTGGCGGGCGGCCGGCGCCACCAGGGGCTGGCCGCTGCTGACCGGGGTGATGTCGCGCCAGTAGCGCCGCACGCCGATGGCCAGCGACAGCGCGGCAAAGCCCAGCACCGGCGCGAACAGGCTGACCAGCAGGCCGTGCGGGAACACGGCGTAGAAGCTGGCGCCAGGCGGCGGGTTCAGTCCGCCGCCGATGGCCACGGCCAGCCACAGCACCAGGGCCAGGCCGGCGGCGAGGGCCAGGGCCAGCACCAGGCCGTTCCGTTCATAGGCCTGGCCCAGGGCGGCCGGCCAGGCGTAGCGCGCATAGGTGCGCTGGCGCACCTGGGCCATGGCGCGCGGCACGTTGACGGCGAAGTCATGCGGCGGCGCGTATTGGCAGGCGTGCAGGCAGGCGCCGCAGTTGTGGCAGAGGTTGGCGAGGTAGTGGGCGTCGGCCGGCTCGAAGGCCAGCCGGTAGGTCATGGCCGGGAAGACGGGGCAGAACCCCTCGCAGTAGCGGCAGGCATTGCAGATCTGCATCACGCGGGAGACTTCGCCCTCGGGCGTGCTGGCTGCAGCGGTGGCGGTGCCGGGTGCGGCCGACGGATCGCCGGCCAGGGCGACGGCCTCGGCCACCAGGGCGTCAAGCGGCGGCATGGGTCTGGTCCTTGTTGGTGTTGTTGTTTTTGGACGCTGCCATCGCGCTGGCATCAGGCTGGCTGCCGGGTCCGATCGCGGCGCTGGCCGCGCCGGCCCCGGCGATGCGCCCGAACGCCGTGCCGATGGACATGCCCACCCCCGCCGTGTAGCCCTGGCCCAGCACGTTGCCGGCCATCATCTCGCCGGCCACGAAGAGGTTGGCGCTGGGCCGGCCGCCGAAGTGCACGGCCGCCGAGGCATCGGTGCGCAGGCCGAGGTAGGTGAAGGTCACGCCCGGGCGCAGGGCGTAGCCGGTGTAGGGCGGGGTGTCGATGGGCCGGGCCCAGTGGCTCTTGGCGGGGGCCAGGTCGGGGGCGGTGGCGCAGTCGTCCAGCACAGTGTGGTCGAAGCGGCCGGGCCGGCAGGCGGCGTTGTAGGCCGCCAGGCTCTGCATGAACTCGGCCTCGGGCAGACCCAGTCTGGCGGCCAGTTCGGGCAGGGTGTTGGCCACCACGCCGGGAAAGACCGGGGGCATGAAGCGGCCCGCCGCCTTGGCGTCGATGACCGACCAGGCGATCTGCCCGGGCTGCTGCGCCACCAGCCGGCCCCAGATGGCGTAGCGCTTGGGCCAGAAGTCCTCGCCCTCGTCATAGAAGCGCCGGCCTTCGCGGTTCACCACCACGCCCAGGCTGACGCAGTCGATGCGGGTGCAGATGCCGCCGTCGTAGAGCGGCGCTCGGGCGTCGATGGCCACCATGTGGGCCTGGGTGGGGTCGCCGATGGCGTCGGCCTGGTGCTCGTCCAGCAGGTGGCACAGCAGCCTGCCCTGGTTGAAACGGGTGCCGCGGATGAGGAAGTTGTCGGCCGGCCATTCGCCGCGCGCGTTCTGCCCCCAGGCCTGGCGCAGCCACTCGCGGTTGCTCTCGAAGCCACCGGCCGCGAGCACGCAGCTGGCCGCGGTGATGCGCTCCTCGCCCACCCAGGCGGCGATGAAGCGACCGTCGGCCCCCAGTTCGATGCGTGCCACCGGCGCGTCATAACGGATGGCCACGCCCAGGTGCTCGGCG
>JBJOKP010000093.1:0-7537 GCA_046046045.1 Pseudomonadota bacterium
AGTCGGCATAGGTGACATAACGGTCGAAAATGTTCTGGCCGTATTCACTGTAGCTTTCCAGATAGGCGGTCTGGATCTCCTTACCGATGAACTCTGCATAGCGTGGTGCCAGCAGTTCCTTGATGTAGCCGATGTACTTCTGCTCGGTCTCGGCCGGGAACTGCTCGCGCTCGATCTGCTGCTCCAGCACATACATCAGGTGCACCGGGTTGGCCGCCACCTCCTGGCTGTCGAAGTTGAAGACCTTGGAAATGATCTTGTAGGCAAAGCGGGTGCTGATGCCGCTCATGCCTTCGTCCACGCCGGCGTAGTCGCGATATTCCTGGTAGCTCTTGGCGCGCGGATCGGTGTCCTTGAGGTTGTCGCCGTCGTAGACCTGCATCTTGGAATACAGGCTGGAGTTTTCCGGCTCCTTCAGGCGCGTCAGGATGGCGAACTGGCTCATCATCTTCAGTGTGCCGGGAGCACACTTGGCCTCGGCCAGGGAAGAACTCCGGATGAGCTTCTCGTAGATCTTCACCTCCTCACTGACGCGCAGGCAATAAGGCACCTTGACGATGTAGATACGGTCGAGGAAGGCCTCGTTGTTCTTGTTGTTGCGGAAGGCCTTCCACTCACTCTCGTTGCTGTGGGCCAGCACCACACCGTCGAAGGGAATGGCGCCGAATCCTTCCGTGCCCTTGAAGTTACCCTCCTGCGTGGCGGTCAGCAGGGGGTGCAGCACCTTGATGGGTGCCTTGAACATTTCCACGAATTCGAGCAGGCCCTGATTGGCCAGGCAGAGGCCGCCCGAATAGCTGTAGGCATCCGGATCATCCTGGGCATAGGTCTCAAGCTTGCGGATATCCACCTTGCCGACCAGGGACGAGATGTCCTGGTTGTTCTCGTCGCCCGGCTCGGTCTTGGAAATGCCGATCTGCTTGAGCACGCTGGGGTAGCGCTTCACGACCTTGAAGCGGCGGATATCCCCGCCGAATTCATCCAGCCGCTTCACCGCCCAGGGGCTGAGGATGCGGTTGAGATAACGGCGCGGAATGCCGTATTCCTTCTCGAGGATGGGGCCATCCTCCACCGGATCAAACAGGCCCAGCGGTGACTCGTTCACCGGCGACCCCTTGATGGCGTAGAAGGGTACCTCCTGCATCAGCTGCTTGAGGCGCTCGGCGATCGAACTCTTGCCACCGCCCACCGGGCCGAGCAGGTAGAGGATCTGCTTCTTCTCCTCCAGGCCCTGGGCGGCGTGGCGGAAATAGGAAACCACCTGCTCGATCGAGTCCTCCATGCCGTAGAACTCGGCAAAGGCGGGGTAGATCTTGATGAGCTTGTTGGCGAACAGGCGCGACAGGCGCGGGTCGTTGCGCGTGTCGATCATCTGGGGCTCGCCGATGGCCTTGAGCATGCGCTCCGGGGCCGTGGCATAGGCCGTCGGGTTGCGCTTGCACTCGGCCAAGTAGTCCTCCAGGCTGAGTTCCTCTTCACGGGTGCGCTCGTAGCGCGCGGCGAAGTTGCTGATCACGTCCATGCTGCTGGCCTCCGGGATGGTCGGGCGGTGTCGCGGCAGCCTGGGCTGACGCGACGCTCGGGAAGATCTGATGAAGTCCTGGGTGAGGACGGGGCTTCATCAGAGCTTTCCGGCCGGGGCTTGGGCCCTCGGCTGAACGCTGTGATCCTGGAACGGTGGAGCGGGGCGAGATCCTTCCATCTTCAGCGGGTGCTACAACACCCTGTAGATCCGGCAGAAGCCTGACGGTTCACTGCATCGACCCCGATCGTTCGTCTGTGTGATGTCGTTCGGGGCGCCTCAACGATAAGCCAGCCAGCGGCCCGCATGGAAGGGGTCACCGGCTTGACCCCACGATACAACGGCCAGGCGCGAATTGCGTCACCCGGACACGTTCAGAGACCGAACTTCGATATGAGCAAAGCGCATGCCGGGCGCCAGGCCCAGCCGTGCCGCCGTGTTCAGGCGTCGCTGCGCAGGCCGAGCTTGTCGAGCAGGCCGTTGAGCTCGTCCAGCGAGCCGAAGGCGATGGCGACCTCGCCCTGCTCGCCGCGCTTGGTGCGCTTCTTGACGCGGATCTCGACCGCCGCGGTCAGGTGATCGGCCAGCTGCTCCTCGATGCGCAGCAGGTCGCGCGGCTTGTCGGCCTTGCTCCGCACCGCAGCGCCGCTCTGCGTGGCGCTGTCGGCGGCGGTGCGGGTGGCCAGCTTCTCGGCCTCGCGCACCGAAAGCTTGCGGGCCACGATCTCGTGGCCGCAGGTGATCTGGTGGGCCTTGTCCAGCGGCAGCAGGGCACGGGCGTGGCCCATGTCCAGGTCGCCGGCCATGAGCATCTGGGCGACCGGCTCGGCCAGGTGCAGCAGGCGCAGCAGGTTGGTGGTGGCGCTGCGCGAGCGGCCGATGGCCTGGGCAGCCTCCTCGTGGGTGAGGCCGAATTCCTCGATGAGGCGATGCACGCCCTGCGCCTCTTCCAGCGGATTGAGGTCCTCGCGCTGGATGTTCTCGATCAGCGCCATGGCGGCGGCTGCCTGATCGGGCACCTCGCGCACCAGAACCGGCACCTCGTCCAGGCCCGCCAGCCGGGCGGCGCGCGAGCGGCGCTCGCCGGCGATGATCTCGTACATGGGCAGACCGTCCTGGGCAGGCACCGGGCGCACCAGGATGGGCTGCATCACGCCCTGGGCCTTGATGCTCTCGGCCAGCTCGAAGAGCGAACCCTCATCCATGCGGGTGCGCGGCTGGTACTTGCCGGGCTGCAGCTGACCGATCTTCAGCACGCTGGGGGCCGGATTCTGACCAGGCAGGCGGGCGTCGGAGACCTGAGGGCCGAGCAATGCCTCGAGGCCGCGGCCTAGTCCTTTGGGCTTCTTGATCACCATGATGGGCCGATTGTCGGTGATGGCTCGCCCGGGACGGCGCAGCTCAGGCGGAGGCAGGCCAACCGGCGGACAGCCAAGCCAGGGTCGGCCCCTGCATCTCAGGGTCGGGCCAGGAGTTCGAGCAGTTCCAGCCCGGCAGGCCAGTCCCCCAGCCCGGAGTCGGCATTCAGATGGCCGCGGTCCCCCAGGTCGACGCAGGCCGCGCCCCAGTCCCGGCAAAGCTCCGCCGCACGCTGCGGGGCGCAGAAGGGATCATTGCTGGACACCACCGCGGTGGCCGCGAAGGGCAGGCGCTGGCGGATCATGGGCCGCCAGTTGGCAAGCTGGGGCGGCATGTCGGGCCGTTCGGTATCCGGCGGCGCCACCAGCAAG
Source organism: Pseudomonadota bacterium (assembly GCA_046046045.1). Classification (GTDB taxonomy): domain Bacteria; phylum Pseudomonadota; class Gammaproteobacteria; order Burkholderiales; family Burkholderiaceae_C; genus Sphaerotilus. The sequence goes on from JBJOKP010000093.1 coordinate 3,253, forward strand.
GCACCGCTGACGCGATGCGCTTGGGCGCTGTGGGCCGCCCAGGCGGCCACGAGGTGGCAACCCAGGCTGTGGGCCACCAGCAGCAGGGGCCGCTCGTCAGCCTGCACCACCTCGTCCAGCCGGGCCTGCCAGTCGCCGCGGCGCGGCCAGGTCCAGTCCGCCTGATCCACCTTCTCGAAGCCGTGGATCTGGCACCAGCGGCTCTGCCAGTGCGCCGGCCCGGAGTCCAGCCAACCCGGCAGCACCAGCACGCGGTGGCGCCGGATGCCAACACCTGGTGGGGGAAGTTCTGCGGCCACGGCCGCTGTCGAGGTCGGAATCAGGGTCATGCCTTATTCTTGCCGGGTCTGGCTGCACCCGCGCCGACTGCAACGCATATTCACGACCATGACCCGCCACACCGTCTATGTCGATGGCCAGGAAGGCACGACCGGCCTGCGCATCCACGAATACCTGGCCGCCCGCAGCGATGTCGAACTGCTGCGCATCGATCCCGACAAGCGCAAGGACGCCGGCGAGCGAGCCCGCTTGCTGAACGCGGCCGATGTGGCCTTTCTCTGCCTGCCCGATGCCGCTGCCCGCGAGGCCGCCGCACTGGTGCAGAACCCCCGGACCTGCCTGATCGATGCCAGCACCGCCCATCGCACCCAGTCGGACTGGACCTATGGCCTGCCGGAGCTGGCCGCGGGCCAGCGCGAGGCCTTGCGCAGCGCCAAGCGCATCGCCAATCCGGGCTGCCATGCCACGGCCCTGGTCATGCTGCTGCGCCCGCTGGTCGATGCCGGCCTGCTGCCCAGCGCCACGGCCCTGTCCGCCACCTCGATCACCGGATATTCGGGTGGCGGCAAGAAGATGATCGAGCAATACCAGGCCGGCGGTGACGCCCGCCTGCAGTCGCCGCGCCCCTATGCGCTGGGCCTGGCCCACAAGCATGTGCCCGAGGTGATGCGCCATGGCCGGCTGGAGCGGGCCCCGGTGTTCCAGCCCATCGTCGGCAACTTCTACAAGGGGCTGGCCGTGAGCCTGCCGCTGCAGCTCGACCAGTTCGGCGCCTCGGTCACCGCCGAGCGGCTGCAGCAGGCCCTCCTCGCCCACTACGAGGGCGAGGCCTTCGTGCGGGTGGCCCCGGTCAATGACGCCGAGCAGCTGGCCGAGGGCTTCTACGACGTGCAGGCCTGCAATGACAGCAATCGCGTGGACATCCACGTCTTCGCCAACGGTCCCCAGGCCCTGCTGATGGCCCGGCTGGACAACCTGGGCAAGGGCGCCAGCGGTGCGGCGGTGCAGTGCATGAACATCCACCTGGGCGTGGACGAGGCCCTGGGGCTCTAGGCCTCACCTCAGCACCACAAAACAGAAAGGCACCCCGCGGGGCGCCTTTCTCATGGTCGGGCCGGATGACCCGGGGGGCAGGTCTCAGCTCAGGTGAGCGCTGATCAGCTTGGTCATCTCGAACATGTCGACCTGGTCCTTCTTGAACACGGCCTTCAGCTTGGCATCGGCATTGATGACGCGCTTGTTGGCGGCATCCTGCAGCTTGTGCTTCTTGATGTATTCCCAGACCTTCTTGGTCACTTCAGTGCGCGGTGCGGCGGCGGCGCCAATGACGGCGGCGAGGTCCTTGGAGGGCGTGAGCGCCTTCATGAATGCCGCGTTGGGGGCACGCTTGGCGGCTGCCGGAGCGGCCGCAGCGGTCTTGCTGGCCGGGGCCTTCGCGACTGCCGTCGCCTTCTTCGCCGGGGCCTTGGGCGCCGCAGCCTTCTTCGCAGTTGCCATACGGATGTTCTCCTTTTCGGGATGGGTTCGCGGCGCAGGGGCCCGGCAAACCCGGGCGGCTACCCTGTCCGGGCGCGGCGAATGGTAATGCCTGCCTGGGGCGATTGAAAGGCGTTTCTCCTATGAAGAGACGCCTCTTCAGGTGGGCTGGAGCGGACATTTCCAGCCGGATTTCCAGGTGCAGTCTTGCGTCCTGTCCGCGCCAGCCGCATGCGGCTGGCCAAGAAGTGCGGCTCGACGGCGCCATTCAGACCAGGTGAGTGTTTCCACGCAGCGTTGCCTGCACGGCGCCGCAAGACACTCGGCCGGTGGCCGCTCCAGGCCGACAAGACGCCTGCATCCATCGAACCTTTCGAGCCTCCTCCATGGACCTGACCGATTCGAGCCTCTGGCTCGCCCTGCTCAAGATCATCTGGGTGAACATCCTGCTTTCGGGTGACAACGCCGTGGTCATCGCCCTGGCGGCACGCAATCTGCCACCCAAGCAGCAGAAGTTCGCCATCCTGGGTGGCAGCGGCGCGGCGATCGTGCTGCGGGTGGTGCTCACGCTGTTTGCGGTGCAGTTGCTGCAGTACCCCTTCCTGAAGCTGATCGGCTCGCTGCTGCTGCTGTGGATCGGTGTGCAACTGCTGGCCGGCGGGGATGACGAAGGCGACGTCAAGGCCAGCGACAGCCTGGGGGCGGCCATCCGCACCATCCTCGTGGCCGATCTGGTGATGAGCCTGGACAACGTCATCGCGGTGGCCGCCGCGGCCAACAGTGCGCCGGAACAGGCGCGCACGGGACTGCTGGTGGTCGGCCTCGCCCTCTCCATCCCGCTCATCATCTTCGGCAGCACCCTGCTGCTGAAGCTCATGCAGCAGTTCCCCATCATCATCACCCTCGGTGCGGCGCTGCTGGGCTTTGTGGCCGGAGAGATGGCGCTGAGCGACCCGTCCATCGCCGACTGGGCAGAGCACTACCTCAAGGGCTGGGAGATTCCCATCAGCCTGATCTGTGCCGCACTGGTCGTGGCCATCGGCAAGTGGCTGTCCCATCGTGCCGACTCGGGCGACGGGGCCGGTGCCCACTGAGCCACGGGGCGACACGTGCTGCTGGGGTGGCTCCTTGGCGGCGCGTTTGTGCTGGTGCTCGTCGTGCTCGGGTGGCGCCGGCAAGGCAGCCAACGCCGCGAGCACGGGGAAATGGCTGGCATCGCTGAGCTACCGGCTCCGTCCGCCCTCCCGCCAGGGCCGGCGGAGCATCCCGCCACCGCTCCACCGCCCCTGGATGGTGACAGCCCATCAGCCCCGATCAGCGAGAACCATGGCCATGGGGCACGGCCGGCTCGGCTGGGACGCTTCCAGATCGAGAGCCAGATCGGCCGGGGCGCGATGGGCCGCCTTTACCGCGCCCGGGACATCCGCAGCGGCCAGGCCGTGGCCATCAAGACGTTGGAACTGGCGCGCGATTTTTCGGGCGCCAGGCTGGACGATGCCCGCCAGCGCTTTCGCCGCGAGGCCGAGGCCGCCTGGCGGCTGAGCCATCCGGACATCGTCCAGGTGCTTGACGCCGGCGAGGACCAGGGCCTGGCCTACATCGCCATGGAACTGCTGAGCGGCCATGACCTGACCCACCACATCCTGCCCGAACAGCGCCTGGGCGTGCCGCAGGTTCTGGCCATCGGGCGCCGCGTGGCCGGCGCCCTGGCCCATGCACACCGCCAGGGCGTGATCCACCGCGACATCAAACCCGCCAACATCATGATCGACCTGCCTCAGGGCCAGATCAAGGTCACCGACTTCGGCATCGCCCGCCTCAGCAACACCGCCCGTACGCGCACGGGGCTGGTCCTGGGCTCGCCGCTCTACATGTCGCCCGAACAGATCAGCGGCCAGCAGGTGGACGAACGCACCGACCTCTACAGCCTGGGCCTGGTCCTGCACCAGTTGCTGAGCGGGCGGCCGCCGGTCGAGGCGGCTTCGCTGGGGGAACTCATGCGTGCCGTGGTGGAGCGTCCCATCCCCGGCCTGCACCAAGTCCGGCCCGATCTGCCCCAGGATCTGGTCGATGTCATCGAACTCTGCCTGCAGAAACAGGCCGAGCTGAGGACCCGCTCCGCCCAGGATCTGGCCACCGATCTTGAGCTCGTCATCGACCGCCATGGCCTGGAATGCGAATTTGGTGTGGCGTCCACAGCGGCATCGCCCACAAACCCCGCACCAACGGGCATCACGCCGGCCGGGAATGGTGAAACCTTCATGCACAATCGCCCGGTTTAAGCCATGGACCGTCCCAGCGCCCCGCCAATCACCTTCGAGTTCTACGCCGTGACCGATCGCGGCCGCGTCCGAACGAACAATGAGGATTCGGTGGCGGTTGACGAGGGTGCGTCGTTGGCCGTGCTTGCCGATGGCATGGGCGGCTACAACGCCGGCGAAGTGGCCAGCGGCATGGCCACGGCCTTCATCCGCTCCGAACTCGGTCGCTGGCTGATCGAGGCCACGGCCCAGGTCACGGATGTGGACAT
>JBJOKP010000094.1:0-7518 GCA_046046045.1 Pseudomonadota bacterium
AGAAGTGTTCGGCCTCCATCACCACGGCCAGGCCGTCGGGCTGCATCTTGGTCTGCAGCAGGTCGGCCACCTGGGTGACGGCCTCTTCCTGGATCTGCGGCCGGCCCATGACCCATTCGGCCAGGCGGGCGTATTTGGACAGGCCGATCAGGTTGCTGTGCTCGTTGGGCATGACGCCTATCCACAGCTTGCCCACGATGGGGCAGAAGTGGTGCGAGCAGGCGCTGCGCACGGTGATCGGGCCCACGATCATCAGCTCGTTGAGGTGCTCGACGTTGGGGAACTCGGTCACCTCGGGCTGGGCCTCGTAGCGGCCCTTGAAGACCTCCTTGAGGTACATCTTGGCCACCCGCCTGGCAGTCTCGTGGGTGTTGTGATCGCTGTCGGTGTCGATCACCAGGCTCTGCAGCACGCCGTGCATCTTGGTGGCCACCTCGGCCAGCAACTCGTCGCGCTCACCCTCGCGGATGAAGTCGGCGATGTTGTCGTTGGCATGGAAGCGGCGCTGCGCGGCCTTGATGCGTTCGCGGATGCGCTGGGACACCGGCACGCCTTCGTCGGCATCGTCCGGCCCGGCGGGCGACTCATCCGATGTCTCCGGATGCAGGATGTTCTTGGGGTAGATCACGTCGGCGGAAGGCTCGGTCCAGGATCGGGCCATGCTAGCAGTGCCCCCTCTTAGCCCTACGGCGGCGCGCCGCGGGCTTTCATGCTCAGGCCTGCCTGGCCAGCCAGATGGCCAGGCCCTGGGCATTGAGGCGGATGTCCACCTCCAGCAGGGCGCGGGCGCGTTCCCGCGGCACGGGTGAGCCGGCGGCCTGGGCACCGTCCAGCAGCACCTGTTCCATCAGGGCCAGCATGGCGGCCTCGCGGTCGGCGGCGGTGATGGCGGCGCGGTCGGGCTGGGCGGCCTGCCAGGCCAGGGCGCCCTGCTCCAGGCGGTCGAGCTGGGCCAGGATCTGCCCGGCCACCCGCTGCGGATGCGGCAGGCGGCTGAAGTGGGTGAGGTAGACGCAGTCCGGCGCGCTGGCCAGCATGCGGGCGATGGACTCGCGCATGGCCTGGGGCTCGAACTGCACCGGCGTGCAACTGGGCAGCACATAGGGCGCCTCCACGCCGGCCGGGCCGTCGAAGTCGCGGTAGCTGATGCCGAAGGTGTCGCCGGTGAACCAGCCGCGGCTGCGCTCATCCCACACCGCATGGTGGTGGCGGGCATGGCCCGGGCTGTCGATCACGGTGAGCGGCCGGCCGGCCAGCTCGATCAGCATGCCCTCGGGCCGGGACAGGTCGGTCTCCACCACCCGCCCGGCCGGGATGGGCAGGATCTCGCCATAGGTCGCCTTCACCACCGCCTCGCCGTAGACGCCAATGGCCCCGGCGATCAGGGCGCTGGGGTCGATGAGGTGGCGGGCCCCGCGCGGATGGATGAGGGCCCGGGCCTTGGGGAGGGCCGCCATGAGCTGGCCGGCGCCGCCGGCGTGGTCCAGGTGGACATGGGTGGGGATGACCCAGTCCACCGCCTCGCGGGTGATGCCCAGGGCCTCCAGCGCGCCCAGCAGGCGCGGCACGGCGGCGTTGTGGGCGGTGTCGATGAAGGCGGCCCGGCCCTGTTCCACCATCAGGTAGGCCGAGTCGAAGAGCGGGCGCTCGAAGCCGCTGTCCACGGCATAGATGCCGTGCGAGAGCGGGTGGACGTAGTCGGGCAGGGCGGCGTTGGCGCTCATGGGCGGTGACGATGGGGTGGACGGTGGGCGGTCGCGCATCCTAGCGGCGACCGCCCGTCCCTCGCTTCCCTGCATCCCGTGCTTGCCTCTCCCTGGTGGCCGCCCTGCCGGCCATCGACTCAGCGCCGGCGCCTCGGGGTCAGGCCGGCCGATGGCGGCGGCGGCACATCGTCGTCCTCGTCGGCCTCCCCCAGGCCGCCAAAGCGGCTCTGGTCCAGCGTGCCGAAGCGGCTGGCATCCGGCGGCGCAAAGCGCCGCCCGGCTGGCCCGCGCGGCTGGCCGCGCAGGTCGCTCTGGATGGCGGCGTCCAGGAGGGCGTCGCGCTGGGCATCCCGCTCCAGGCTGATGGATTCGTCCAGATCGGCCAGGGCGCTGTCGATGTCGTCGTCCACCCCGGGGGCCGGGCGGGCCGGCCTCGGGCTGGTGGCTGCGGCGCGTCCCGGTGCGGCAGCGCCGGGGGCGGTGGGAGGTGCACCCGTGGGGGCGCCCGCCGGGGCGCGCGTGCGGCTTGCGGCTGCTGCTGCCGACGTCGACGTCGACGATGGGGTCGGCGCCGGGGGCGGTGAGGCTACAGCGGGCAGCGCGGACGGGGCGGGGGTGGCCGGCGTGGGTCGTGAGGGTGAGGGTCGTGCCGGCTCGGGGCGTGCCGGTTCCGGGAGCGCAGGCGCGGGGGCAGTCGGGCGTCGGGGGGTGGACGGAGTCGGCCGGGTCGCGGCCCCGCCGGTCCCGGTGGGAGCGACAGGGGGCGGCAGCTCGTCCAGCGTGGGCTCGATGCGCGCGCGCCCGCTGGCCGGTGAGGATTTCGAGGGAGCTGCTTGCGGCGTGGGCCTGGCGGCGGCGGTCGGGGCCGCCGCCACGCTGCTGGCAGCATCGCCGCGGCGTTCCCAGCTGCGCTTGGTCAGCAGGTCGCCCAGCTGGCGCAGGGGGGTGCGGGCCACGGCGGCAGCCAGCAGGTCGTCGCCGTCCAGGTCCTCGCCGACGATGATGCAGCCCACTAGGCGCTCCACCCCGTCCTCCACGCCCCGCTCGCTGACCAGCTTGGTGTAGCTGGGCAGGGGCTCGCCGCCCCGGCCGGCGGCGGCCGGGGCGGCGCCGCGGTGGATGTATTCGCGCTGGTCGGCCAGTTCGGCGCGCAGCCGGCCCACGCTGCGCACCGCCAGGCCGGTGAGCTTGAGCACGGCCACCGGCTCGCGCGGGGCGTAGTCGGCCTTTTCGCCCAGGGCATTGAGGGCAGCCACCCGGCCCTGCTCGGCCGCCGGGGCCCACAGTCCCCACATGGGCGCCCTGGGGGGCTGGGCCACGTCGCCGCAGGCAAAGATGTCGCGCTGGGTGGTGCGCATGCCGGTGTCCACCAGGATGCCCTTGTCCGTGCCCAGGCCGGCACCGCGTGCCAGGGCCAGCTCGGGCCGGGTGCCGGTGCAGACCAGCAGCAGATCGGTCTCGACCAGTTCGCTCGCGCCGTTGGGCCCGTTCAGCTGCACATGGCTGACCCGGTTGATGGCGCTGCGCGGCACCTCGGCCACCGACCAGCCAGTGCGCACCTGCACCTTGCGGCGCGCCAGCTGGCGGGCGACCAGCTCGCCGGCCTCGCGGTCCAGCTGGCGTTCCAGCAGCACGGCGCTGGGGGTGAGCAGCTGCACGGCCACGCCCTGCTGGGCCAGGGCCTCGGCCGCTTCCACGCCCAGCAGGCCGCCGCCCAGCACGATGGCGTGGCGGGCGTTGTAGCGGTGGACGTAGTTGCGCAGGCCCAGGGCGTCGCTGGCCTGGCGCAGCACGAAGCTGCCCGGCATGCCGAAGCCCGGGATGGCCGGGACCCAGGCGCCCGCGCCGGTGGCCAGGATGAGCCGGTCCCAGGTCAGCACTTCATGGGTGGCCAGGGTAAGGGTGTGCTCGGCCGGGTCGATGGAGGCCACGCGGGTGTTCAGCCAGCAGTGGATGCGCTGTTCGAGGTACCAGTCGTCGGGCTTGAGGTTGAGCTTGGCCACGTCCGAGGTGGCGCCGAACAGCCGGGTCAGGCCGATGCGCTGGTAGCTGGGCTGGCGCTCGCGGCTGATGAGGTGGATCTCGCAGTCCGGATGATGCTCGCGCACGGTCTCGGCCGCGGTCAGGCCGGCCACGCCGTTACCCACCACGATGACGCGCCTGATGCTCGCGTCGAAGGTTTTCTTCTCGCGCGGGCTGGCTGCGGCCGCAGTGGCCGGCTTGGCCGCCGGCGCCATGCGGGTGTTGGGCAGCACCTCCACGGTCACCGGCCCGGCCTTGCGCAGCCGCGCCACGCAGGCCAGGCGCACGCTGCCATCGGTGGCGCGGCCGGCCCGCGCCAGGGTGGCACGTTCGTCCTCGCCCAGGCTGCCCAGGCAGGGGCTGCCGTCGTGCACGGCCACGGCATCGGCCCCGCAGCTGCCGGCGCGGCAACCCGGGTGGATGGGGGCGCCGCAGCCTTCCAGGGCGTCGAGCAGGGTCTGGCCGATGCGGATGGGCACGCGGCTGCCCTCGGGTGCCAGCAGCAGGGCGGGCTGGTCAGGGCGCAGCGGGGCAGCGCTGCGCGGGGCGGCGGGCGGGCTGGCGGGGACCGCTGCCGTTGCCAGTTGGGGCGGGGCCACCGGTGCGGCCAGGGCCTGGCCGATCTCCTCGGCGCCCAGCTGGGCCATCTGGGTGACCGGGCCGGCGCTGTCGGCTTCCAGCCCGGGGGCGAAGCGGCTGGCCGAGAGGAAGGCAAAGGCCGAGGAGCCCCAGACCTTGCCCATCAGGCTGGGCTCGGCGTTGAAGCCCAGGGTGCCGTCGCGGAAGGCGGTGATCACCTCGGCCGGGATCTCCTGGCCGTCGTACTGGTCCACCAGGGCCTGGGGCAGGGTGTCGCCTGCCCCCTCGGGGCGGCCGCGCAGACGTTTCTGGCGCGCCTTCTCGGCCGCCTTGGCGGCCTTCTCGGCGGCGCGTTCGGCCTGCTGGCGGGCCTTGGCCTGGCGCTTGAGGGCCGAGGTGTCGATCACCTGCAGGCCGATCTCCTGCCGGTAGGCCTTTTCGCTGCGGAAGGAACGCCACACCCACGCCAGGGCCAGCAGCACGATCAGGCCGCGTGCCACCAGCACGGCCAGCACCGCCGGGGTGATGGGCAGAGGGCCGGCGGCGCCTGGCGTGTCGGCCAGCACCTGGCGAGCCGGCTGCCAGACCTGCTGCCAGCCCTCGGCCAGCGGCCCGGGCAGCAGGGCCAGGGGCGAGGCCGGCAGCAGCCCGCCGCTCCAGGGCTGCCACTGGGCGTAGAGATTGGCCAGCGAGGCGGCGGCCCGCAGCGGCTCGGCCGGCGAGCCCAGCGGCGCCATGTGCAGCAGGTTGAAGTGCTTGAGCTGCAGGCCGGCCAGGCGGCCGATGGATTCGGCGATCAGCGGCGCGGCATGCCAGTAGTAGATCGAGAAGCCCAGCACCACGGCCAGCAGGGGCAGGCGGTTGCGGGTGTCGCCCAGCAGCTTGTCGAGCAGGGCGAAGACCGCCAGGCTGGCGGCCATGCAGGCCAGCATGGCCAGCACGATCCAGTGCGGCGCCAGGGCCGGGCCGGCCAGGGTGGGCCGGCCGATGTCGGGCAGCAGGTAGAAGCCCAGCACCAGGCCCGGGAAGAGCATGGCGAAGAAGCGCCGGTAGCGGCCGTAGGCCGGATCCTCGTCATAGAGGTCGGCCAGGGTGGCGGCGCTGGGGTTGTAGTCGTAGCAGTTCTTGGTGCACGAGACGCAGGGCTGGCACTGCGTGTTGGCGATGTCCACGAAGGCCGTCTGCCCCAGCATGCGCTGCACCGGCAGCAGCGGGCAGATGCTGGAGCACCAGCCGCTCTTGCCCTTGAAGAGCACGCCGCCGATGAAGGCGGCCGCCATGGCCCCGACGATGAGCAGGGCGGTGGCCGAGGCGCTCTGGTTGAACATCAGCTTGCGGCCGATGATGAAGCCAATCAGCGCCAGCATCCCTAGCGGATAGGCCAGGCCCAGGGCCAGGCTGCGCCGGGTGAGCGCCATGCTCATGCCCATGCGCCTGGGCAGCTGGTTGCTGCTGGCCAGGGGGCAGACATTGCGCCACAGCCCCGGCGCGAAGAGGAAGACCAGGGGCAGGGCCGGCACGGCCAGGCCCCAGAACAGCGTCAGCCCCAGGCGCGGCTCGGCCAGCAGCAGGGCGGCCATGGCCAGGGCGGCGAACAGGCTGGCATGTCGCAGCAGATCCCACAGCCAGACCGGCAGCAGCGGGCTCAGCTGGGAGAAGTTGGGGAAGCGGGGCCGGACCGGTGCGGCCGCCACGGCGCGGGGCAGGGCGGCCATTCAGCGCGTCCGGACTCCATCGGCCCGGCCAGACGAGCCAGAGGTGCCGGTCATGCGGCGGGAGGCAGGGGTGGCGGCGAGCGGGGCGGACATGGGCGAGACTGGGCGCGGATCGGTCAGGGCAGGCAGCCGGGGTGGGTCAGGTCGGGCATAGGCAGACTGAATCGGCCTTGCTGACCCGATGTTGCCTGCTGTGGCGGCAGACCGACATCCTCCGGTGGAGGGCCTGCCCGGAAATGGGGCAAAAACGGGGCTGGAGTGTGCAACCCGAACGGGCCGCCTGTTTCACATCGTCTGCAATTTACAAAATCGAACGAGCTTAGCCCATGAGCACCCCCCTCGCCCTGAGTACTCGTTCTCCCCAGGTCGAACCCACGCCCGGCGGCTGGCGCCTCGCCTTCAGCGCCATGGCCAGTCCCTGCGAGGTGCTGGTCGACGGTGGCGACCGCGCCCTGGCCGAGCAACTGGCCACCCTCGCCGTGGGTGAGGCCCGCCGCATCGAGCACAAATACAGCCGCTACCGCGAGGACAGCCTGCTCGCCCGCCTGCACGGCCATGCCCAGGCCTGCCCTGGTCAGCCCTTCGAGGTGGACGAGGAAACCGCCGCCCTGCTCGACCTGGCCGCCCAGTGCCATGCCCTGAGCGACGGCTTGTTCGACATCACCAGCGGCGTGCTGCGGCGGGCCTGGACCTTTGACGGCAGCGACCACCTGCCCGCGCCGGCCGAGGTCGAACGCTGGCTGGCCCTGGTGGGCTGGCAGCGTCTGGTCTGGCAACGCCCCCAGCTCACCCTTCAGCCCGGCATGCAGATCGACCTGGGCGGCATCGGCAAGGAATATGCCGTCGACCGGGTGCTGGGCCTGCTGCAGGCCGCCGCGCCCGGCCGGCCCCTGCTGGTCAACTTCGGCGGCGACCTGGCGGTCAGCGGCCCGCAGGGGGATGGCCAGCCCTGGCGGGTGGGCATAGAACGCGCGGCCGCCAGCGCCGCAGCGCCGGCCCAGGGCGGCGACCTGGTGCTTGAGCTCACCCAGGGCGCCATCACCACCAGCGGCGATGCGCGCCGCTTCCTGCTCAAGGACGGCGTGCGCTACGGCCACATCCTCGACCCGCGCACCGGCTGGCCGGTGCCAGGTGCGCCGCGCTCGGTCACCGTGGCCGCCGGCACCTGCACCGAGGCCGGCCTTTTCAGCACCCTGGCCATGCTGCAGGGCGACGGCGCCGAGGCCTTCCTCGAGGCCCAGGGCCTGCCGTTCTGGGTGCTGCGCTGAAAGGCTCTCCGGCTCGTTCGCCCCAGCCCCTCACTCGATCGGCGTCAGCTTGGCCACCGACAGCGCCAGCCACTTGCTGCCGTGGCGGCCGAAGTTGACCTGGGCGCGGGCATCGGCGCCCGAGCCTTCCAGCGTCAGCACCACCCCTTCACCGAACTTGGTGTGGAAGACGCTCATGCCCTGGCGCAAGCCGTGGCCGGCCGCCTTGGCGGCGCTGGCGGCCATGGC
>JBJOKP010000095.1:0-7464 GCA_046046045.1 Pseudomonadota bacterium
CACCGCATCATCTACGAGGAGCTCTGCCTGGGCCGCATCGAGCCAGCCTCGCGCGCCACCTACCAGGCCGAGATCACCGCCCTGGTGGCGCGGGGGGCCGAGGCCGTCATCCTGGGCTGCACCGAGATCACCCTGCTGATCGGTCCGGACCACAGCCCGGTGCCGGTCTTCGACACCACGGCCATCCATGCCGAGGCGGCGGCGCACCGGGCGCTGGAAGGGCACTGACCCGGGCGCCGCATGGGGCACGTGGGGCGCTGGCATGATGGCGGCCCCTTTTACCGGACCAGCCAGACGAGCCGGACGAGCCGGACGAAACGGCCCCCTCTCCCCCACGATCAGGATTCCACGATGAGCACGACGACCACCGCCTCCGGCCTGCAGTACGACGACCTCACCTCAGGCAGCGGCGCCGTCGCCACCTCGGGCAGCAACGTCACGGTGCACTACACCGGCTGGCTGCATGACCCGAAGGCCGAGAACCAGCGCGGCCGCAAGTTCGATTCGAGCAAGGACCGCCGCGACCCCTTCGTCTTCGAGCTCGACGGCGGCCAGGTCATCGCCGGCTGGGACGAAGGCGTGCAGGGCATGAAGGTGGGCGGCACCCGCGTGCTGACCATCCCGTCCGAGCTGGGTTATGGCGCCCGCGGTGCCGGCGGCGTGATCCCGCCCAATGCCACCCTGGTCTTCGAGGTCGAGCTGCTGGCCGTGGCCGCCGCCCCCACGCTGGACATGGTGGACCTCACCGTGGGCTCGGGCGCCGAGGCCCGCGCCGGCCAGAACGTGACCGTGCATTACACCGGTTGGCTGCATGACCCGAAGGCCGACGACAGCCGCGGCCGCAAGTTCGATTCGAGCAAGGACCGCGGCGACCCCTTCCAGTTCTTCCTCGGCGCCGGCCAGGTCATCAAGGGCTGGGACAAGGGCGTGCAGGGCATGAAGGTGGGCGGCACCCGCGTGTTGACCATTCCGCCCGAGCTGGGCTACGGCGCCCGTGGCGCCGGCGGCGTCATCCCCCCCAACGCCACCCTGGTGTTCGAGGTGGAACTGCTGGGCGTCTGATGATTGAATATCCAAAAAGCAGCGGACACCTCAAATCGTCGCCGTAGAAGCGGTAGCAGACTTTAGCCGGAGGAGAATGTGCCAAAGCCAGTACTTTATGCTGCGATCATCGGCTTTCTAATCGGCTCGATGACGAACGTTGGGTTTGCTCTGCTTTGCGGCGGAATGCTTGGGCTAATTACGTGGTCGATCTTGGGATTCCGAATCGATCAAGAGTCGACTGCCACGCAGAATATCAGCCCAGAATCTCCCGCAGAACGCGAAAACCCGAAATCCCAACCAGCCCATCACTACGAGGTTGGCCTTGGCAAGGGCATCGCAGACAGCCTAAGTGATAGTTGCAGTAGTAGCCTACTAACGGCTCAAGAATTTGAACTTGCGCATGGCGCCGGCGCCTCAAAGCTGAAATACTATCAAGAGGTCATATTACTTTGCGCCTCGGCCCAGTTGATTGCCATTCGGCAGTCAGATCAACGCATTCGATCCAGTATTGAACTCGGATTCAAGGAAATATGGCCAGACATTCGACTTTGGCAAAGCACAAACACAATCCCATTATCTCAACTCGAAGTACGAGTCGAAAGATATACCAAAGCAATTCAAGAGCATCTCGCCGCCGATAAATCAGACTCGGAAACAGTTAGACCCAACCCCATCATCTTGCAATTTCAAGATTTCCTCACACCCCCAGACGCCCCACCCCAAATGCAAGGCATGGCCTTCTTGTTGTCGACGATCTCAGCAGAAGCTTACTTCGATTCACATTTTCAAGGCACGGCGGAAAACATTGCCAGGGCCATTCGCCTCCGGACTCGCAACTAGCTGACCCCTTTGAGCAGGCACTTCGTGTGGATGACGATATGCTGGCGGCGCGCAATACCACACCTTCCGACGGATTACGTGGATACGGATGGCGTATGCGATCGATCCGGCCGTTGGCGGCCGGATGCCGGCGTCACTATGGCAGTTTGTGCTGCCAACTTCATGACCGCAGAGGATTTTTGCTCCGAGTCAATCATGCGTAAGTGCGATGTGCCATCGACGTGACGACCCTCCCCTTCATGTAGGTGGTACATCGAACATCTGATCCGACAAGATGCCACCATGTCGGCATGAACATCCACGCCGCACCGCACATGTCAGGCGCCCAAATGCCGAGTCGCCCAAAGATCGGAAGAACCGGACAGCCGGTAAAAATCACAGTGGGTCGGCCGACCAAGTTGACACTCGTCGGACTGTTCCTGCCATCAGCCACAAGCGTCTTAAAGCTTGATGGATTTCCTGTACGGTCGCTGTTTGCGTCGGAAGGATATGAGTCACTGTACCGACGAATCACAGGGCTCACGAATGACACCCCTCCCCCTCAGTTAAAGAGACTCACAGGGGAATTGGAAATGATGCTTGATTCATTCAAGCCCTCCTCTATGCTCAAAGAAGAATGGACAAAGGCTCTGAATGGAGATATTGCGCTCCAGGAAAAGTTTAACGCGATGGGCGAATGGGAGCTAATGCATCTAGGAATCAGTGCAGTCAAGGAACCCAATCAATTCTCTTGGTGCCAAGAGATTGCCAGTCACGGCATGGAGATTGAATTGACTAGCAAGGAAGTCAACCGAGTGACTCTTGCCCGAGAATTCAACTTAATCCCGGATCACATACGAAGCAATGAATTACTCTTGCCCTATTTGAGCCCTACAGCATTGGAATACCTAGGAAAAGCAACGACTGAGACCTTGGCTATCGCCCCAATGGCAGCAGGCGCATGCGAGTTCTTGCTGTCGCAAGTCGCACGGATAGATGTGCATCCCAATGAAAAGATTGGCGGAACACCGGGGTGCCGTTTCAAGGATATGATTGTCGAGGACGCGACAGGACCTTGCATACCAGGCCGGAACTTGGTGCGCTGGTTGAAAAGGCAATTCGACGCAAAATCCACCGCATCGCTACTAAGCCGGGCTCAAGTTGATGATCAAGATCGCGATCCCATAACCTATAACACAATTCAAGGCTGGCAATCAGGAAAGACATGCCCAACTCGCAGTAAAGCCTTCAAACTTTGGGTAGGCCTAGCGCAAAGAAATGGTCTGGAAAGTGATGCACTCCAAGACGAATGGACGCAGTTTGAAATCCAGTTGTGGGCAACCTCCAGAATGGAGGCGACGCTCCGCTTGGTGAGGAACTTCGCAGCTTGTCTTTCCACACCGGAGTCCGGAAGAATCTTGAAATTACTGGAATCCTCCGATCCCGATGACTGGTGTCGACGTCGGTATGCCTTCTGGCTTGCACACTGGAAAGGCAGAAAGGTCACCGCGCAGGCGGTGACCTGAGGAAGCGGTCAGATCAGCGACCTGCTGACCGACAGCACATCAAACTACTTGCCGTCCGATGTATTGTTGTAGCGTCCGTTGCCAGATGGTACGCCCGGAACCGTGCTGGGGTATCCGGGGTGATGTGGTTCGCCAGGTCTAGGTACCGGGCCACTCGGACGTGAGCCGCCGCCCTTGTTGTTGCCGCCGTTGGATCCACTTGACTTCGCCATGATGTAGTCCTTTCAGGGATGCGGTCGGGACCATCCCGACACGCTTCGTACTGTTCCAGTCTTCAGTTGATGGCGATACACGATCATTTGGTGAGGCTACATTGACTGCGCTCTCTCTACCAGCCCCGCCACATCTTTGAACTTGTCGTGGATCGCCGGGCTCTCGCTCACGGCCAGCGCCTTGGAGTGCGCACGGCTGGAGTCAATCTTGGCCTGACCCTGTATCAGTCTCAGTACCGTTCAGAAGTAGAGATTTCCGGTTCCTCAGGTATCGCCACTACCGGTTGCAACCGGCAGCGGCGGCATCTACCGCCACGAGTTCGTCACCGCGGCCGTCATCGACGGCCTGATGCGGGTGCAGCTCGACACCGGCGTGCCGGCCTTCTCCGCCGTGCTCACGCCGCGCGACTTCCATGACCATGAGGAGCACCGCCAGTGCTTCGCCGACCACTTCGTCAAGAAGGGCGGCGAGGCCGTGCGCGCCTGCCTGGAGACGCTGGAAAGCCTGGCCCGGCTGCCGGCGCTGATGGCGGTCTGAGGCCGCGCCACTGCCGTCCTTGGGGACGAGGCCACTCCCGCAGCCTGCTCTGCCTGCCTAGGAAATCGCGTCTTCGTCCTTCACCGTCTCCGCCTGCTCCTGGCTGGGCCGCGTGGCCTGCGGTGGTGCAAAGGGCGGCGGAAAGCCGACGAAGCACAGGAACACCAGCAGGGGCAGCACCAGATAGAACAGCGGCTTCTTCCAGCTGATGTTCATGATGGTGGGCAGCTGGGGGCTGCAAGGCCCGGTTCAAGGACAAGGCGCGCGCCGGCGGCACGCGCAGGCCGCCGCGGACGCGATGCCCTGTCCGTCAGGCCGCCGGCCCGGCCTGCCGCATCAGCTCGGCGAGCTCGCCCTCGCCCTTGGCGGCCAGGGCCTCGGCCGCGCCCAGGCGGTCGCGCGCCTCCTTGTTCTGGCCCAGCTTGGACTTGGCGGTCAGGGCGGTGATCTCCACCTCGATGCCCACGATCATCTTCAGCATGGCGTCGAGGTAGTCGGGCGGGGCGTCGCCCATCTTCCAGGGCTTGGGTTCGGCGGCCTCGTGGCGGCGGGTCAGGCGGGCCACCAGGCTGCGCACCCAGCGCTCGTCGTCATGCACCTGCAGGCGGCCGTGCACATGCACCACCTCGTAGTTCCAGGTCGGCACCTGGCGATGGGCCTCGTGCTTGCTGGGGTACCAGTTGGGCGAGATGGCCGCCTCGGCGCCGCGGAAGACCACCAGCACCGGCAGGCCTTCGGCCGGCACCTCCTGCCAGAGCGGATTGGCGCGCGCCACATGGGCCCGCAGGCGGGCCGGGGCACCGTCTGCGCCGGGCTCGAACTCGAAGGGGATGTGGTCGGCGTCCAGCAGGCCGCCAGGGCCCTGGCGCACCAGCATGCCCAGGGGATGGTCGGCCAGGATGCGGGCGATGGCCTCGGGCCGGGTTTCGGTGAAGTGGGCGGGGAGGTACATGGCAGGCGTGGTGACGGTTGAAGGCGAGGCCGGCGACGGGTTCCCGGCTCACAAGGAAACGCCGGGCCGCCCCAAGTTTCCTTGACCCCCACGGGGGGCGGGCGGGGCGCAGCCCGGCCCTGGGGGCGCTCAGACCCGCTCGACCAGGCGGGGCAGGATCTCGCCCGCCTTGCCCTGCAGGCCGACGCGGCCGGGGCCGAGCTGGCCGTCGAGGTCGGGGTTGATGACGACGACCAGGACGCCGCGTTCCAGCGCCAGGTCGGGCAGGCCGGCGGCCGGGTAGACCTGGGCCGAGGTGCCGATGGAGAGGAAGACATCGCAGCCCAGCGCCGCCCGTTCGGCCGAGCGCCAGGCGGCAGCCGGCAGCATCTCGTTGAACCAGACCACGCCGGGCCGGACCAGGCCGCCGCAGTCGCGGCAGAGCGGTGGGTCCAGGCGTTCGCCGCCCTCGGCATCCGGCAGCGGCGCGGGTTCGGGTCCGGCATGGGCCGGGGCGTGGAAGGGGGCGCCGCAATCGAAGCAGCGCGGCGCGAACATGCTGCCGTGCAGGTGGATCACCTCCTGGCTGCCGGCGCGTTCATGCAGATCGTCGATGTTCTGGGTGATGAGGCTGAGCCGCCTCACCTTGTGCGCCAGCGCTGCCAGGGCCAGGTGGCCGGGGTTGGGCTGGGCCTTGAGCAGGGCATGGCGGCGCCATTCGTACCAGCCCCAGACCAGGGCCGGATCGCGCACGAAGGCCTCGGGCGTGGCCAGGGTCTCGGGGTCGAAGTGGGCCCACAGGCCGGTGAGGGCGTCGCGGAAGGTCGGGATGCCGCTTTCGGCCGAGATGCCCGCGCCGGTCGACACCGCCACATGGTGGGCGCCGCGCAGCAGGGCGGCGATCTTGTCCAGGCTGGCTTCGTCCATGGGGATATGCCCTGCAGGCTGGTGGCAGACCCTGCGGCGCCCGTGGCCCGCTCAGCGCGCCAGCACCCAGGCGTGCAAGGGCAGGTCGTGTTCGACGGCCAGGCGCATCAGTTCCTCGGCGCTGCGGCTGGCGCAGAAGGCCCGGCCGGCGGCCGTCTGGCCGGCGGCATCCAGCTCGGGACGCACGCCGATCACGCCCTGCCAGGCTTCGAGGAAGTGGGGTTCCAGCGCCGCCAGGGCGACCCGGCCATCGGCACAGTCCCACACCTGGTAGCCGGGGTGATGGCCGCCCAGCAGGCGGCCCGGGGCGGTGAGGCCAAAACGGCGCGGCAGGGCGCCATAACGCGCGGCTTCGGCCAGGGCCACCTGCTGGTGCAGGGCGGCGCCCTGGGCGCCGCCGCCGCGCTGCAGCAGGCCGGCCAGCACGGCCTCCACCGCCAGCAGGGAGCCGGCCATGTCGGCCCAGAGCGTGGGCGGCAGAGCGCCGTCCACCAGCTCGGCCTCGGCCTGGTAGGTGAGGTCGTGGCCGGGCAGTTCGGCGGCCTCGCCGGCCTCGCCCACCACGGCCACCCAGACCAGGCGCGGGCAGTCGGCCGCCAGCTTCTCGCTGGTCAGCCCCAGGCGGGCCAGGGCCGAGGGCCGCGAGGAGGTGAGCAGCACGTCGGCGCGGGCCAGTTCACGCGCCAGCTCGGCACGGCCGGACTCACGCTTCAGGTCCAGGGCCTGCACCGTCATGCCGCGGTGCAGATGGGCGTAGAAGGACGGCGAATAGTGCGACATGGGGTCGCCCGCGGGCGGCTCGACCTTGACGCAGGCGGCACCCAGGGCGGCCAGGCGCATCAGCGCCGCCGGCCCGGGCAGGTTGGGCGCCAGGCTCAGCACGCGGATGCCGCGCAGCGGCATGGGGGCACTGGCGCCGCCGGGCGCCGTGGACGGGGGAACTGCAGAGGCCATGGCGCTCGGAGAAGAAGGAAACGAATCGGGGAAAGGAAGAGGCGCCCGGCGGCTCAGCCGCAGGAACGCGCGCCGCTCACGTCGATGACCGCGCCGGTGGAATAGCTCGCCGCATCCGAGAGCAGCCAGAGCGCGGCCTCGGCCACCTCCTCCGCCGTGCCGGGCCGCTGCATGGGGATGGCGGGCGCCAGGCGCTGGGCCCGGTCGGGCTGACCGCCGCTGGCATGGATCTCGGTGTCGATGATGCCGGGGCGGATGCCGTTGACCCGCACGCCCTCGGTCGCCAGTTCACGCGCCAGGCCGTAGGTGAAGGTATCGATCGCGCCCTTGCTGGCGGCGTAGTCCACGTATTGGCCGGCGCCGCCCAGGCGGGCCGCCACCGAGGAGATGTTGACGATGGCCCCGCCCAGGCCACGCGTGCTGCCCGGCGCGGCGTAGCGCGTGCTCATGCGCAGGATGGCCTGGCGCGTGGGGAAGAAGGTGCCGTACACGTTGATGGCGAACATGCGCTGC
>JBJOKP010000096.1:0-7456 GCA_046046045.1 Pseudomonadota bacterium
TTTCAACTACGCCGGTGACCGCCAGCAGTGGGCCTGGACCGGCCGCGGCCGGCGCCATGTGGCCCTGGGCTACCCGGCGCTGCGCGGTGCCAACCAGCTCATCAATGCCTCGGGCGTGCTGGCCGCGCTGGAGGCCATGCGCAGCCAGTTGCCGGTGCCGGCCCAGGCGGTGCGCAATGGCCTGGCCATGGTGAGCCTGCCCGGTCGCTTCCAGGTCGTTCCGGGCCAGCCGGCCCTGGTGCTGGACGTGGCCCACAACCCGCACGCCGCCGCCGCCCTGGCCCACAACCTGGACCAGATGGCCTATCACCCGCGTACCCATGTGGTGGTGGGCGCCATGGCCGACAAGGATCTGCCCGCCCTGCTGGCGCCGCTGCTGCCGCTGGTGGATCACTGGCATTGCTGCGACCTGCCCACGCCGCGGGCCGCGAGTGCCGCCAGGCTGGCCGAGGTGCTGGCCGGCCTGCTGCCATCGCAGCGCCCGGGCGGCCTGCCCGCGGCCACCGTGGCCTGCCATGGCGGACCTTCTGCTGCGCTGCAGCATGTCCTGACCCAGGCGGACCCGGCGGATAGAATCGTGGTCTTCGGGTCGTTCTACACCGTGGGAGGTGTGCTGGAACATGGCCTGCCCCGCCTGGGTGCCGCGCACCTGGGATGACGTCCTGGCCCCGGTGCTGAGGCACTGGCGGGCGCCGCCGGGCGGCACCCTGGCCCCGCGGGCGGCATGAGTCGCCACCACGTGCATCGGTAAATGCTCCGCCCATGGGCCTGTTCTCCAAGTTCCGACGACCCGCTGCTGCCTCACCCGCCCTGTCCCGCGACGATGTGGAACTGGTGCGCACCCGCGCCCGCCGCCGTCTGGTGGGGGCCGCCATCCTGGTGCTGCTGGCGGTGATCGGCCTGCCGCTGCTGCTGGAATCGCAGCCGCGGCCACTCTCGGAAAGCGTCGGCATCGAGATCGGCGGCAAGCTCATCCCCGCACCGATGAGCGGCCCCGGGGCCTCTGCCGGCGCCCTGCCCGTGCCGCCCACCTTCGCCGCCTCGGGCGCGGTGGCCGAGCCGGAACGTCCGACCAGCGGCAGGGATGTCGCCCCGGCGCCCATGTCGACCGTGGCCTCGGTGCAGACCGGATCGGCAACCACTCCAGCGACGACCCCGGCGGCGGAACCTCCACGCGCTGCGGCGCCCAGGGTGGCCGAGACGACGCCGCCCCAGCCGGCTCCCGCCAAGCCGGTCACTGCGTCGGCCTCCCCGGCGGTGGCGCCCAAGGTGAATGTGGCGGCCGTGGCCCCGCCGCCCCCGCCCGTGGCCAAGCCTGCCCCGGCAAAAGCCGAAGCCGCCAAGCCTGAGCACCCCAAGCCTACCCCGGCACCCACGTCGCCGCCGGCCGCCGCACCCGCCGCCAAGCCGGCGCCTGCGCCCGCCGCCGCCGGCAGCGCCCAGCGCTTCGTCGTCCAGGTGGGGGCCTTCGAGCAGGCCAGTGCCGCGCGCGAGACCCGGGTCAAGGTCGAGAAGCTGGGCCTCAAGGCCTTCGAGCAAGGCGTCGACCTGCCCAATGGCGGCGGCCATCGCATCCGCGTGCGCGTCGGCCCCTATGCCAGCCGCGAGGAAGCGGATCACGTGGCCGCCCGCCTGAGTGGTGGCGGCCTGCCGGCCAAGGTCATGGCGCCATGAACGGCCTGCCAATGGCGATGGGCCCGGAGAGCAGTTCATGAGCGCGCTGAACTGGCTGGATCTGGTCGGCCTGCTGGTGCTGGCCGTCTCGCTGCTCGTGGGCGTGGCCCGCGGCCTGGTCTATGAACTGCTGGGCCTGGCGGGCTGGGTGGTGGCCTGGCTGGTGGCGCGTGCCTGGGGGGCGGACCTGGCGGCGGCCCTGCACCTGGGGGCTGACGGCTCGTCGCTGCAGCGCGGCGTGGGCTATGCGCTGGCCTTCATCGTCACCCTGCTGGCCTGGCGGTTGATGTGCTGGGCCATCCGGCAACTGCTGCATGCGTCGCCCCTGGCGCCGATCGACCGCGCCCTGGGCGCCGCCTTCGGTCTGGTGCGTGGCCTGGTCATGCTGCTGGTGCTGGTCGGCCTGATCGACCTGACCCCCGTGGCCCGCATGGCCTGGTGGCAGGACACCGCCAGCGTGCGCCATCTGCGCAGCCTGATCCACGTTCTTTCCCCCATCCTGCCTGGCGGCGGGCCCGCGGCGAGTGTGGATGGCCCGCCCGCGCGCAAGACCTGAACACATCGTCCTGGAGTACGCACCATGTGTGGCATCGTCGGAGTGATCGCCCGGTCACCAGTCAACCAGCTCATCTATGACGCCCTGCTGCTGCTGCAGCACCGCGGCCAGGATGCGGCCGGCATCGTGACCGCCCAGGGCACGAAGTTCTTCATGCACAAGGCGCGCGGCATGGTGCGCGACGTCTTCCGCACCCGCAACATGCGGGCGCTGCCCGGCCATGTGGGCCTGGGCCAGGTGCGCTACCCCACGGCCGGCAATGCCTACAACGAGGAAGAGGCCCAGCCCTTCTACGTCAACGCCCCCTTCGGCCTGGTGCTGGTGCACAACGGCAACATCACCAATGCCCAGGCGCTGAAGCAGGAGCTCTTCGCCATCGACCGGCGCCACCTCAACACCGAGAGCGACACCGAGGTGCTGATCAACGTGCTGGCCCACGAGCTGGAACTGGCGGCGCGCGACCTGCCGCTGTCGCCGGCCGAGATCTTCAAGGCCGTGGCCGCCGTGCACCGGCGGGTGAAGGGCTCCTATGCGGTCATCACGCTGATCGCCGGCTACGGCCTGCTGGCCTTCCGCGATCCCTATGGCATCCGGCCGCTCTGCCTGGGCGCGCAGGAGACGGCCGAGGGCCGCGACTTCATGGTCGCCAGCGAATCGGTCGCGCTGGAAGGCAATGGCTACCACATGCTTCGCGACGTGGCGCCGGGCGAGGCGGTCTTCATCGACCTGCAGGGCCGGCTGCACCAGCAGCAGTGCGCGGCGGCCTCGCAGCTCCATCCCTGCGTGTTCGAATATGTCTACCTGGCGCGGCCCGATTCGGTGATCGACGGCATCTCGGTCTACCAGGCTCGCCTGAACATGGGCGAGACCCTGGCCCAGCGGGTGATCAACACCCTGACGCCGGGCGAGATCGACGTGGTGATCCCGATTCCGGAATCCAGCCGGCCCTCGGCCATGCAACTGGCGCAGAAGCTGGGCAAGCCCTACCGCGAGGGCTTCGTCAAGAACCGCTATGTGGGTCGTACCTTCATCATGCCCGGCCAGGCGGTGCGCAAGAAGAGCGTGCGCCAGAAGCTCAACGCCATGGTGCAGGAGTTCAAGGGCCGCAACGTGCTGCTGGTGGATGACTCCATCGTGCGCGGCACCACCTCCAAGGAAATCGTGCAGATGGCCCGCGAGGCCGGCGCCAACAAGGTCTACATGGCCTCCGCCGCGCCGCCGGTGCGTTTCCCCAATGTCTACGGCATCGACATGCCCACCAGCGAGGAACTGATCGCCCATGGCCGCACGCTGGAGGAGATCCGCGCCTACATCGGCTGTGACGCGCTCATCTACCAGGACGTCGATGCCATGAAGCGCACCATCGCCTCGCTCAGGCCGGGCATCGCCGGCTTCGAGGCCTCCTGCTTCGACGGCCACTACATCACCGGCGACGTGAGCGCGGCCGACTTCGATGCCATGCGCACCCAGCGCACCGAGGCGCGCAAGGACGATGAAGACGCCGACGCCCGCACCCGCCTGACCCTGCAGAGCCGCTCGGCCGATGCCTCATGAGTGAGCGCGACACCGAAGCCGCCCGCCTGGCGCGGGCCGCTCTGCCCGAGGGCCTGCGGCCGGAGACCCTGGCGGTGCGCACCGCCCTGGCGCCCAGCCAGCATGGCGAGAACTCCGAAGGCCTCTTCCTGACCAGCGCCTATGTGCAGCCCGATGCCGAGACCTCGGCGCGGCGCTTCGCCGGCATGGAGGACTTCACCTACTCGCGCACCAGCAACCCGACGGTGCGCAGCTTCGAGGCCCGCCTCGCCGCCATGGAAGGTGCCGAGGCCGCGGTGGCCACGGCCACCGGCATGAGCGCCATCCTTCTGCTGGCCATGGGCCTGCTGAAGGCGGGCGACCACGTGGTGTGCTCGCGCTCGGTCTTCGGCTCCACCATCAGCCTGTTTGCCAAGGAGTTCGGCAAGTTCGGCGTCGAGACCAGCTTTGTCTCGCAGACCGACCTGGCCGAATGGCGCGCCGCGCTGCGGCCCACGACCCGGCTGCTGTTCGCCGAAACGCCGACCAATCCGCTCACCGAGGTGTGCGACATCCGCGCCCTGGCCGACATGGCCCATGGCGCCGGGGCCCTGCTCTGCGTGGACAACACCTTCTGCTCGCCGGCGCTGCAGCGCCCGCTGGCCCTGGGGGCCGACCTGGTGATGCATGCCGCCACCAAATACCTGGACGGCCAGGGCCGCGTCATGGCCGGCGCCCTGTGTGGCCCGGCCAGGCTGATCAACGAGGTCTTCGCCCCGGTGCTGCGCACGGTGGGCATGACGCTGGCGCCCTTCAACGCCTGGGTGGTGCTCAAGGGCATGGAGACCCTGCACCTGCGCATGAAGGCGCAGAGCGAGGCCACCCTGGCGGTGGCGCGCTGGCTGGAGGCCCACCCGGCCGTGGCGCGGGTGCATTTCCCCGGCCTGGCCTCCCATCCCCAGCATGAACTGGCGATGGCCCAGCAGTCCGGCCTGGGCGGGGCGGTGGTGTCCTTCGAACTGAAGGCGGCCTCGCCCGAGGCGGGCCGGGCTGCGGCCTTTCAGGTCATCGACTCGACCCGCGTGCTCAGCATCGCCACCAACCTGGGCGACACCAAGTCCATCATCACCCACCCGGCCACCACCTCGCACGGCCGCCTCAGCGAGGCCCAGCGCCTGGCCGCCGGCATCACCCAGGGCCTGGTGCGCCTGGCCGTGGGCCTGGAGCATGTGGACGACATCACCGACGACCTGCAGCGCGGCCTGGCCGGGCTGATGGCCTGACCCCTGCCTACCCTGACACCCGCCGTGACCACGACCTCCGCCGCCACCGTCCGCACCCGCATCGCCCCGTCACCCACCGGCTTCCTGCACCTGGGCACGGCCCGCACCGCGCTGTTTTCCTGGGCCTATGCCCGCCACCATGGTGGCCAGTTCGTGCTGCGCATCGAGGACACCGACGTGGCCCGCTCCACCCAGGCCTCGGTCGAGCAGATCCTGGACTCGATGCACTGGCTGGGCCTGGACTATGACGAAGGCCCGATCTACCAGATGCAGCGCCTGGAGCGTTATCAGGCCGTGATCGACCAGTTGATCGCCGAGGGCATGGCCTACCGCTGCTACTGCACGCCCGAGGACCTGGAGGCCATGAAGGCAGCCCAGGAAGCCCGTGGCGAGAAGCGTCGCTACGACGGTACCTGGCGTCCGGCGCCCGGCAAGACCCTGCCGCCCGTGCCCGCCGGCGTGAAGCCCGTGGTGCGCTTCGCCAACCCGCCCACCGGCCTGGTGAGCTGGGACGACCTGGTGAAGGGCCCGATCAGCATCAGCAACGAGGAGATCGACGATCTCATCATCCAGCGCCCGCCCCAGGACGGCGCGCCCGAAGGCACGCCGGGTGTGCCCACCTACAACTTCGCCGTGGTGGTGGACGACTGGGACATGGCCATCAGCCATGTCTTCCGCGGCGACGAGCACATCAACAACACGCCCTGGCAGATCAACATCTTCCGCGCCCTGGGCGCGCCCCTGCCGCAGTTCGGCCATGTGCCGGTGATCCTGGGGGATGACGGCCAGAAGCTCTCCAAGCGCCGCGGCGCGGTGAGCGTGACCGCCTACGAGGAGAACGGCTACCTGCCCGAGGCCATGCTGAACTACCTTGCCCGCCTGGGCTGGAGCCATGGCGATGACGAACTCTTCAGCAGCGCCGAGCTGGTGAGCTGGTTCGACGGCAGCCACCTCTCGCGCAGCCCGGCCCAGTGGGATGCCGCCAAGCTGGCCTGGGTGAATGCCCACTACATCAAGCAGGCCGAGCCGGCCCGCCTGGCCACCCTGGTGCTGCCCCAGCTCGCCCGCCTGGGCGTGGAGGCGCAGGCCGATGCCCGCCTGGCCGAACGCTGCGCCCTTTACCGCGACCGGTGCGCCACCCTGGCCGAACTGGCCCAGTGGCTGCTCATGTACTACCGGCCGATCGAGGCCAGCGAAGCCGATCGCCAGCAGCATCTCCAGCCCGCCATCGCACCCGCCATCGAGGCGCTCAAGGCCCGCCTGGCCCAGGTGGAATGGACGGCCGCGGCCATCCAGCAGGCCATCAAGACCACGGTGACCGAGCAGGGCCTGAAGATGCCGCAACTCGCGATTCCGGTGCGCGTGCTGGTCTGCGGCAAGGCCCAGACGCCCTCGGTCGACCAGGTCCTGGCGTCCTTCGACCAACAAAATGTTTTGGACCGCTTGCGCATCCAATAAAAACAGGTCTATACTTGCGTTCTCGCTTGAACGACGGCTTGCAGACAAACAGACAGCGCCTCGGTGCTGTTGAATGTCGGATACCGAAGCAGTTTCAGGAGATGCCACAAGCATCAATAGAAACTGTCCGTATGGGGGTATAGCTCAGCTGGGAGAGCGCTTGCATGGCATGCAAGAGGTCAGCGGTTCGATCCCGCTTACCTCCACCAACGACACCATGTGGCTGCACCGTAATTCAAGTCGGCGAAGAATATGACCCCTTCGTCTAGAGGCCTAGGACACGACCCTTTCACGGTTGTAACAGGGGTTCGAATCCCCTAGGGGTCGCCAAGTTCGACAGAGCTTGCGCAGTATCGATAACGCAAGGCATCGAGTATCTGCAGAATCTGTCGGGTGCTGGAGTGGTAGTTCAGTTGGTTAGAATACCGGCCTGTCACGCCGGGGGTCGCGGGTTCGAGTCCCGTCCACTCCGCCAACGCATCAAGAAAACGGGGCTTCGGCCCCGTTTTTCTTTTCCGCGCTGGTTTTCTACCTTGTGGATCGCGATCTTGGTGTATCGCTTCTCAAGGTGACGACCGTTATCTGGTGCGTTGTTGCATTGCAACAATATCGCCGGTCATTCAGCTCACCGTGAACGTCGGCCCACCATGCCGGTCGTCAGGGCCGTGCCCAGCAGGATGACGGCACAGCCGCCCAGCATCGCCGCGCTCAGGCTTTCACCCAGCACCACCCAGCCCCAGAAGGCCGCGAAGGCCGGCACGAGATAGGTCACGCTCATCGCATAGGTGGCGCCGGCCCGGCTGATGAGGCGGAAGTAGAGGATGTAGGCCACCCCGGTGCAGAGCAGGGCGAGGGCGCCTGCCGCCCACCAGGGCACGGGGCCGGGTGACTGGGCGGGCCAGGCCAGGCCGGCCGGAATGGCCAGCACCAGGGCAGAGCCCAACTGGCTGCCGCAGGCCAGCGCCATGGGTGG
>JBJOKP010000097.1:0-7453 GCA_046046045.1 Pseudomonadota bacterium
CGACCTCGAAGACGTCTTCCAGCGTGCGCGGTTCGCGGCCAGGCTCGATGGCATCGAGCTTGTTGAAGACCAGCAGCTGGGGCAGATCGGCCGCGCCGATCTCGGCCAGCACGCGGCGCACCTCGTGCAACTGCTCCAGCCAGGTGGCGCTGGCGGCATCGACCACATGCAGCAGCAGATCGGCCTCGGCGGCCTCCTGCAGCGTGGCCTCGAAGGCATCGACCAGATCGTGGGGCAGATCGCGGATGAAGCCCACCGTGTCGGAGAGCGACACGCTGCGGCCGGCCTGCTCCAGGTACATCTGGCGCGTGGTGGTGTCGAGCGTGGCGAAGAGCTGGTCGGCCGCATAGGTGTCGGCCTTCACCAGCGCGTTGAAGAGCGTGCTCTTGCCGGCGTTGGTATAGCCCACCAGCGAGACCTGGAAGGCACCATTGCGCTCGCGCGAGCGGCGCTGGGTGCCACGCTGGCGCTTGACCTTGACCAGGCGCTCCTTCACCGACTTGATGCGCACGCCGATCATGCGGCGGTCGAGTTCGATCTGGGTTTCGCCCGGACCGCCGCGCAGGCCGAAGCCGCCCTTCTGGCGCTCCAGGTGGGTCCAGCGCCGCACCAGGCGGGTGGAGAGGTATTTGAGGCGAGCCAGTTCGACCTGCAGCTTGCCTTCATGGCTACGCGCACGCGCCGCGAAGATCTCGAGGATGAGGCCGGTGCGATCGATCACCTCGACTCCGAGGTGGCGCTCCAGATTGCGCTGCTGGGCCGGGCCCAGGGCCTGGTCGAAGATCACGCAGTGGGCGTCGTGGACCACGACGAGTTCGCGGATCTCGTCGGCCTTGCCCGAGCCCACGAAGAGGGCCGGGTCGGGCGACTTGCGCTTGGCGACCAGGCGCGCGATCGGCAGGTCGCCCGCCGATTCGGCGAGCAGGGCCAGTTCGTCGAGCGTGGGGTCGAAAGAAGAACCCGGGCCGAAGTCCACGCCGACCAGCACGGCACGGGGCGCACCGGGCGCGAGTGTCATGGCGGCGGTCAAGTTGGTTGAGGCAACGGCGGTGTGGACGTGAGCGACCCGGGTGAAGGGTGAATCAGGCCTCGGCCGATTCGTTGGGGTGGAAGTTCACCGGGCGGCCCGGCACGACGGTGGAGATCGCGTGCTTGTAGACCATCTGGGTCACGGTGTTGCGCAGCAGGACCACATACTGGTCGAAGGACTCGATGTGACCTTGCAGCTTGATGCCGTTGACCAGATAGATCGAGACCGGCACATGCTCCTTGCGGAGGATGTTCAGGAAGGGGTCTTGTAGAAGTTGCCCTTTGTTGCTCACGATATTCTCCGTGTTGGAAGAAAAACAAGCCTGCACGTTAACACAGGCAGTTCGGGCATCCGGCCCATGACCGCGATGACCGCGGTCATCGTCGGGCGAGCCAGTCAATCAGGGGAAGCCCAAGGTCAGCGCGACCTCGTGACCCTCAACGCGAACGGCTGGTGAACGGGTTGGACGAGGCCCGCAGTTCGATGCGCAGCGGAGTGCCGCTCAGCTTGAAATGTTCGCGGAAGCGCCCTTCGAGGTAGCGCTTGTAGGCATCGGTCACATGCTCCACCGCCGTGCCGTGGATGACGATGATGGGCGGGTTGCGCCCGCCCTGGTGGGCATAGCGCAGCTTGGGCCGGAAGGCCCCGGCGCGCTTGGGCTGCTGGAACTCCACCGCCTCGTGCAGCAGACGGGTCAGCACCGGCGTGCCCATCTTGCGCGTGGCCGAGGCCCAGGCATCACCGATGGCCTTCCAGAGCGGCGTGAGGCCCTGGCGCTTCTTGGCCGAGATGCTGAGCATGGGCGCAAAGCGGAGGAACGGCAGGCGCTGCTCGATCTGGCGCTGCAGCATCTCGCGCTGGTAGCTGTCGACGGCATCCCACTTGTTCACCGCCACCACCACGGCGCGGCCGGATTCGACGATGTAGCCGGCGATGTGGGCATCCTGGTCGGACACGCCTTCCACCGCGTCGAGCAGCAGCAGCACGACGTTGGCATCGGCAATGGCCTGCAAGGTCTTGACCACCGAGAACTTCTCGATGGCCTCGAAGACCTTGCCCTTGCGGCGCAGGCCGGCCGTGTCGATCAGCTCGAACTTCTGGCCGCCGCGCTCGAAGGGCACGGTGATGGCATCACGCGTGGTGCCGGGCAGGTCGAAGGCGACCAGGCGCTCCTCGCCCAGCCAGGTGTTGATCAGCGTGGACTTGCCCACGTTGGGCCGGCCGGCCACGGCCAGGCGGATGGCCCGGTTGGGGTCGGCGTAGAGCACGTCGGCCTGGGCACCCAGATCACCTTCCAGGGCCTTGGCCACGGCGGCCTGGTCGGGTTCGGCGCTGTCGAACTCGGGCCACTCGTCGGCTTCATCAAGCGGGGCCTGCAGGCCTTCGAGCGCCAGTTCGACCAGCGAACGCACGCCATGGCCGTGGGCCGATGACACGGCCAGCGGCTCGCCGATGCCCAGTTCGTGGAACTCGGCCAACTGCGGCCCGCCCTTCATGCCTTCGGCCTTGTTGGCCGCCAGCAGCACGCGCTTGCCGGTGCTGCGCAGGTAGCGGGCGATGTCGTGGTCCTGGGCCGAGAGGCCGGCCCGCACGTCGACCACGAAGATGACGGCATCCGCCTCGGCCACGGCCTGGCGGGTCTGCTTGGCCATCTCCTTGTAGATGCCGCTGGTGGAATCGGGCTCGAAGCCGCCGGTGTCGATGGCGATGAACTCGTGTCCGCCCAGCTTGCCGTCGCCATAGTGGCGGTCGCGCGTGAGGCCGGCGAAGTCGGCCACGATGGCATCACGCGTGCCGGTGAGGCGATTGAACAGGGTCGACTTGCCCACGTTGGGCCGGCCGACCAGGGCGATGACGGGTTTCATGCAGGGAGAGGGCCTCGGCCTTATTCGGGCCGGAAGGCATAGAGCGTGCCCTTGCTGGTCACCGCCAGCAAGGTGGCGCCGACCCGCGTCAGGGGCTGGGCGATCGGACTGCCATCGGTGGGCAGGCGCAGCAGGGTCTCGCCCTTGTCGCGCGAGAGGAAATGCAGCCAGCCCTCGAAGTCGCCGAAGACGACAGTCGAGCCAGCCACCACGGGCGCGCTCAGGGCCCGGAAGCGCAACTTCTCGGTGGTCCAGAGCGGGTCGCCGCTGGCGCGCTTCCAGGCCGAGACCCGGTCGCTGGAATCGGCCGCATACAGCTGGTCGGCATCCGCCGCCACTCCTTCGGAGCCCGGGTAGTTGCGCTGCCAGAGCAGGCTGTTGCGATCCGCATTGACGCAGGCCACGGTGGCCTGGAAGGCGCGCAGGCAGAGCGAATCACCCTGGCGGGCCGGCGGGCCGACCAGGTCGGCCAGGCGCTCGACCTCGTTGGTGCCGCGCGGCGAGGCGATCACGGTTTCGGTGCGGATGTTGCCCAGCAGCGGGTCCACCCCCATCAGGCGCGGCCCCAGGCCGACCAGCAGGGTGTCGCGATGGGCCTGCAGCACGCCACGCTGGGCCAGGGCCAGTGGCTCGCCCGGGCGGGTGAGCGACCAGAGCTTGCGACCGTCCAGGGCATCGAAGGCGGCCACGCCGCGGTCCACGCCCTGCACGAAGACACGTTCACCAGCCACCAGCGGCGGCGTCACCACGCGCGAGCCCAGGCGGCTGCGCCAGCGCGGCTTGCCACCGTCCTGCAGGTCCATCACGATGAGTTCGTTGTCCTCGCTCACCACGGCGGCAAAGCGGCCATCGCTGCCCACGCCGGCGGAGAGGCGGGCGCCGGCATCCCAGCGCTCCTTCACCTGGCCAGAGGTCGCGTCGATCAGGCTGAGCCCGCCGTCGCGCGCGGCGACGATGACCCGCTCCTGATCGGCCTGGTGCACCACGGCCAGGGCGCCACCGGCCACCGGCACGCCCACGCTGGCCGACCAGACCTGCTTGCCGGCGATGCGCGGCGTCAGTTCCTCCAGCGGCGTGGGCTTGGGCTTGTCGCCCGCACAGCCCATGAGGCCGGCGCCCAGGCCCAGGGCCAGCAGGGCGGCCGTCAGCGTGGCCGCGACGGCGCGATGCGGCCCGCTGGCGACCCGGTTCCCGCGCCTCACTTCGACGCTCCGGAGGCTGCACCGGTGGCAGCACCCGCGGCCGCCGGCGCCTCCGGCGCAGCGCCCAGCACGGTCAGCTTGGCATCCACCAGGCGGCGATAGTCATTGGTCGGATCGAGCAGATCCCAGGCCTGGCGATAGGCGGCCACCGCCTCCTCGCGCTTGCCCTGGGCCTGCAGGATGTCGCCGCGGCGGTCGGCCACCAGGCCCTCGAAGGCCTTGGGCGTGCTACCGGTGGACAACTGCTTCAGCGCCTCGTCGTATTTCTTGTCGTCCAGCAGCAGGGCGGCCATGCGCAGGCGGGCGATGACGCGGTATTCGTCCTCGCTGGCATGTTCAGCCACCCAGGTGAGGCTTTGCTGGGCCTCGGCCGCCTTGCCCTTGTCGGCCTGCACCCGGGCCGCCAGCAGCCCGCCTTGGCCGGCGAAGGCGGTGGCGCCGAAGCGATCACGCAGGTCGGCGAACACCTTGCCGGCCCGATCGGCATCACCGGCCTCGGCGGCGCGGTCGAGTTCCTCGTACATGCCCGCGGCCTTGGCACCCTGCTCGCGCTGGTACCAGTTCCAGCCATTCCAGGCGGCGTAGGCACCCAGGGCCACGACCAGGGTCCAGCTGATGAGGTTGCCGTATTTCTTCCAGAAATGCTTGAGGTCTTCGAGCTGTTCCTGTTCTTCGAGGTCGAGATTCGTGGCCATGGTGTGTCGTCGTGGGAGATCTGGCCGGGCGGTGAGGCCCGGCCCTGGCGCATGTTCTGGTGCGCGCGCGCCGGCCCGGCTCAGCAGGGCCGGGAGGCGGCGCGAAAGGACGGGATTATGCGGGGAGCAGTTCGGCCGCCCAGGTGGCTGCGGCGCCCAAGGCACGCAAGGTCTGTGCACCCTGGCCGTCGCGCAGCGACTTCAGCTGCACCTGGCCCTGCGCCACCTCGTCGGCGCCAAAGACCAGGGCGTAGCGGGCGCCGCTGGCATCGGCCTTCTTGAACTGCGACTTGAGGCTGCCCAGGCCGTCCTTGCCGGCGGCCTGCATCTGCACCGCCACGCCGGCGGCGCGCAGGGCGTCCAGCGCCACCATCACCGTGGGCAGGGGCACGCCCTCTCCGATGACGGCATAGGCATCCGGCGCCGCGCCAGGCACCGGCACGCCCAGTTCCTGCAGCAGCAGCAGCAGGCGTTCGATGCCCAGGCCGAAGCCGATGGCCGGCGTGGGCTTGCCGCCCAGCTGCTCGAAGAGGCCGTCGTAGCGCCCGCCGCCACACACCGTGCCCTGCGAGCCCAGGTGGTCGGTGACCCACTCGAAGACGGTGAGGTTGTAGTAGTCCAGCCCGCGCACCAGGCGCGGGTTGATGCGGTAGGGCAGGCCGGCGGCATCCAGCACGGCACAGACCGCCGCCAGGTGGGCTTTGCTCGCCTCACCCAGGTGCTCGACCAGCTTGGGCGCGGCCTCGACCAGGGCCTGCATCGCCGGGGTCTTGCTGTCGAGGATGCGCAGCGGGTTGGTGGCGAGGCGGCGCTGCGAATCCTCGTCCAGCTGCTCGGCATGGGCCTGGAAGTAGGCTACCAGGGCGGCGCGGTGGGCCGCGCGTTCGGCCGGCTGGCCCAGGCTGTTGAGTTCCAGCCGGACGTGCGTGCCCACCTGCAGGCCCAGCTCTTCCCACAGCCGGCGCACCATGAGGATGAGTTCGGCATCCACGTCCGGCCCGGCAAAGCCCAGGGCCTCGACATCGAGCTGGAAGAACTGGCGGTAGCGCCCCTTCTGCGGCCGCTCGTGGCGGAACACCGGGCCGATGCTCCACACCCGCAGCGGGCCGTTGTAGAGCGCGTTGTGCTCGACCATGGCACGCACGATGCCGGCCGTCATCTCGGGCCGCAGCGTGAGCGCATCGTTGTTCATGGCGTCGGTCCAGGAGTACATCTCCTTCTCGACGATGTCGGTGGCCTCGCCGATGCCGCGCACGAAGAGCGGCGTGGGTTCCACCACCGGCGTGAGCAGGTAGTGGTAGCCGTGGCGCGAGAGCACCTTGTCCACGCTGCGCTCGAACCAGCGCCAGAGCGCGGAATCGGGCAGCTTGTCCTTGCGCGGCACGCTGGCCGGCAGGATGTCGTTCATGCCTTTGACGGCCTTGATGATGTCAGCCATGGGTCTTCATTCGCGATGTGAGGACCGGGCCCCTGCCGGGGCAGAGGCCGATCATTGATTCGGTGGGCGGCGGCGGCGCGCCGGCAGCAGGCTGGACGCGATGCGACGCAGCCAGGCGGAGGTCCGCGAAGGCGCGAGCGTCAATGCGCCGCGGTGACGCTGCCCCAGCGGCGCTCGATGTATTGCTCGACGATGGCCTGGAACTCGCGCGCGATGCCTTCGCCGCGCAGGGTCAGGACCTTCTCGCCGTCGATGAAGACGGGCGCGGCCGGCGCCTCGCCGGTGCCGGGCAGGCTGATGCCGATGTCGGCATGTTTGCTCTCGCCCGGGCCGTTGACGATGCAGCCCATCACGGCCAGCTTCATGGTCTCGACGCCGGGGTACTTCGTGCGCCAGACCGGCATCTGCGCACGCAGGTAGTCGTCGATCTGCTTGGCCAGCTCCTGGAAGGTGGAGCTGGTGGTGCGGCCGCAGCCAGGGCAGGCGGTCACGCTGGGCACGAAGCTGCGCAGGCCCAGGGCCTGCAGGATCTCCAGCGCCACCACCACCTCCTGGGTGCGCGCCTCGCCCGGCTGGGGCGTGAGGCTGACGCGTATGGTGTCGCCTATGCCCTGCTGCAGCAGCACGCCCAGGGCCGCAGCCGAGGCCACCGTGCCCTTGGTGCCCATGCCAGCCTCGGTCAGGCCCAGGTGCAGCGGATAGTGGCAGCGCTGCGCCAGCTCGCGGTAGACGGCGATGAGGTCCTGCACGCCGCTGACCTTGCAGCTGATGAGCACCTGGGCCGGCGCCATGCCCAGCTCCACCGCGTAGGCGGCCGAGTCGAGCGCGGACTGGATCAGCGCCTCGTACATCACCTGGCGGGCGTCCCAGGGCGTGGCCCGGGCGGCGTTCCGGTCCATCAGGTGGGCGAGCAGTTCCTGGTCCAGGCTGCCCCAGTTCACGCCGATGCGCACCGGCTTGTCATGGCGCAGCGCGGCCTCGATCATCTGGCCAAACTGGCGGTCGCGCTTGTCGCCCTTGCCGACGTTGCCGGGGTTGATGCGGTACTTGCTCAGCGCCTGCGCCATGGCCGGATAGTCGGTCAGCAGACGGTGGCCGTTGTAGTGGAAGTCGCCGATCAGCGGCACGTTGATGCCCATGCGGTCGAGCTGCTCGCGGATGTGCGGCACGGCCTCGGCCGCCTCGGGCGTGTTGACCGTGATGCGCACCAGCTCCGAACCGGC
>JBJOKP010000098.1:0-7337 GCA_046046045.1 Pseudomonadota bacterium
CTGCGGCGACGTGATGAAGCTGCAGATCAAGGTCGATCCGGTCACCGGCCGCATCGAGGACGCCAAGTTCAAGACCTATGGCTGCGGCTCGGCCATCGCCTCCAGCTCCCTCGTCACCGAATGGGTGAAGGGCAAGACGCTGGACCAGGCCCTGGACATCAAGAACACCCAGATCGCCGAGGAACTGGCCCTGCCGCCTGTGAAGATCCACTGCTCCATCCTCGCCGAGGACGCCATCAAGGCGGCGGTGAACGACTACAAGGCGCGTCACGGCGAGGCGGCTGGCGCCGCCAGCAATGCCTGAGCGCCATGTCCGTCACCCTGACTGAAGCAGCCGCCCGCCACGTCACGCGCTATCTGGCGCGGCGCGGCAAGGGCGTGGGCGTGCGCCTGGGCGTCAAGACCACCGGCTGTTCCGGCCTGGCCTACAAGCTGGAATATGCCGACGAGATCGCCGCCGAGGACCATGTCTTCGAACACCTGGGCGTGAAGGTGCTGGTCGACCCCAAGAGCCTGCCCTACATCGACGGCACCGAGCTGGACTTCGTGCGCGAAGGCCTCAACGAGGGCTTCAAGTTCCGCAACCCGCGCGAGCGCGATCGCTGCGGCTGCGGCGAATCCTTCCGGGTGTGAGCCTGGCCGTGTCCCATCCTGCTGCCGAGTCTGCCGCCGGGTTGCCCGATCACCGGATCGACGACCACGACTTCGCCCTCTTCGACCTCCCCCTGCGGCAGGCCCAGGACCGGGCCGAGATCGACCGGCGCTGGAAGGCCTGGCAGACCCGTGTCCATCCTGATCGCTTCACGGCCCAGGGCGCAGCCGCCCAGCGCGTGGCCATGCAGTGGTCGGTGCGCATCAACGAGGCCTACCGCCGCCTCAAGGATCCGCTGGAGCGCGCCCGCGTGTTGTGCGAACTGCATGGCGCGGCCATCGAGGCGGAGCGCAACACGGCCATGCCGCCAGCCTTCCTGATGCAGCAGATGGCCTGGCGCGAAGCCCTGGACGAGGCCGACGGCGAGGCCGCGCTGGAAGCCCTGGCGGCCGAGGTGGCGCAGGAACAGGGCCGCCTCTTTGCCCAGCTGGGTGCGGCCATCGACGAGCGCCAGGCCTGGGCCGAGGCCGCCACCCTGGTGCGCACCCTCATGTTCGTGCGCCGCTTCAGCGCCGACGTGGATGACAGGCTGGCGGCCCTGGATGACCGCTGAGGGCGACCCGCCCGCCCCGGGCCCTTGATGGACGCGTTCGATCGGCGTCCGGCCCCCAGAACGACAACAAGACCCTGAACGCTGCTCGCCATGGCCCTGCTCCAGATCTCCGAACCCGGCGCCTCGCCGGACCCGCACCAGCGCCGCATCGCCATCGGCATCGACCTGGGCACGACCCATTCCCTGGTGGCTGCCGTGCGCCACGGCGTGCCTGAATGCCTGCCCGATGCCGACGGCCGGGTCATCCTGCCCTCGGCCGTGCGTTACCTGCCGCAGGGCCGCCGCGCCCATGGCCAGGCCGCACTCGCTGCCCAGGCCGAGGATCCGCACAACACCATCGTCTCGGTCAAGCGTTTCATGGGCCGGGCCCTGGCGGACATCCGCGCCGCCGGCCAGCTGCCCTATCACTTCGTGGACCTGCCCGGCCTGGTCGGCCTGGAGACGGTGGACGGCGTGAAGACCCCGGTCGAGGTTTCGGCCGAACTCCTGGCCGTGCTGCGCCAGCGCGCCGAGGACAGCTTCGATGACGAGGTTTTCGGCGCCGTCATCACCGTGCCGGCCTATTTCGACGATGCCCAGCGCCAGGCCACCAAGGACGCCGCCCGCCTGGCCGGCCTGGAGGTGCTGCGCCTCATCAACGAGCCCACGGCCGCGGCCATCGCCTACGGGCTGGACCAGGGCATCGAGGGCCTCTACGCCGTCTACGATCTGGGCGGCGGCACCTTCGACATCTCGCTGCTGCGCCTCTCGGCCGGCGTCTTCGAGGTGGTGGCCGTGGGCGGTGATTCCGCCCTGGGCGGCGACGACTACGACGCCCGCCTGGCCAGCCTGCTGCTCGCGCGTGCCGGCCTGCCGGCGCTGGAAGCCCTGGGCGCCAGCGACAAGCGCCGCCTGCTCGCCCAGGCCCGCTCGGCCAAGGAGTTGCTCAGCACGGCCGATCGCATCGAGCTCGACATCGACCTGCGTGCCGGCCGCATCGAACTGGCGCTGACCCGGGCCGAGTTCGAGACCGCGACCGGCGAGCTCACCGCCCGCACCATGCAGTTGCTCAAGCGCGTGCTGCGCGACGCCAAGGTGGGCGCTGATGAGGTGCAGGGCGTGGTGATGGTGGGCGGATCCACCCGCATGCCCCAGGTGCGCGCCCGCGTGGCCGAGGTCTTCGGCCGCGAACCGCTCACCAACCTCAACCCGGACGAGGTGGTCGCCCTGGGCGCGGCCATCCAGGCGAACGCCCTGGCCGGCAATGCGCGCGAAGGCGAGCTGCTGCTGCTGGACGTGATCCCGCTCTCGCTGGGCCTGGAGACCATGGGCGGCCTGGTGGAACGCGTGATCGAGCGCAACGCCACCCTGCCCGTGGCCAAGGCCCAGGACTTCACCACCTTCAAGGACGGCCAGACGGCCATGGCCATCCACGTGGTGCAGGGCGAGCGCGAGCTGGTGGCCGACTGCCGCTCGCTGGCCCGCTTCGAGCTGCGTGGCATCCCGCCCATGGCGGCTGGGGCGGCGCGCATCCGCGTCACCTTCGAGGTGGATGCCGACGGCCTGCTGTCGGTCAGTGCGCGCGAACAGCTCTCGGGCGTGGAGGCCGCCATCACCGTCAAGCCCAGCTACGGCCTGTCGGACGAACAGATCGCCACCATGCTGGGCGAAGGCTTCCGCGAGGCCGATGCCGACATGAAGGCGCGTGCCCTGGCCGAGGCCCGGGTCGAGGCCGAACGCATGCTGCTGGCCACCCGCTCGGCCCTGGCTGCCGATGAGGATCTGCTGGACACGGCCGAGCGCCAGGCTGTCGATGCCTTGATGCAGGCCGTGGCGGACCTGGCCCAGGCCGACGATGCTGCGGCCATCGACGCCGGCACCAAGGCCCTGGCCGAAGGCACCGAAGCCTTCGCGGCCCGCCGCATGAACCGCGGCATCCGCCAGGCCCTGGCCGGCCGCAGCCTGGACGAGGTCTGAGCCGGCGCGCCGCGCCTCCTGGCCGCCCCTCGCAGCAAGAACAATTCAAGGCCCACGCCCATGCCCACCATCAAGATCCTGCCGCATGACGAGTACTGCCCCGAGGGCAAGACCATCACGGCCAGCCCTGGCGATTCGATCTGCGAGGCCCTGCTGGAACATGGCGTCGAGATCGAACATGCCTGCGAGATGAGCTGCGCCTGCACCACCTGCCACATCATCGTGCGCGAAGGCTTTGCCTCGCTCAACGAGATGGACGAGAACGAGGAAGACCTGCTGGATCGTGCCTGGGGCCTCACGCCCGATTCGCGCCTGAGCTGCCAGGCCTTCGTGGCCCGCACCGATCTGGTGGTCGAGATCCCCAAGTATTCGATCAACCACGCCCGCGAGAAGCACTGACCCGACCCCGGAGCCGACGATGCGCCAGATCATGCTCGACACCGAGACCACCGGCCTCAGCCCCGACAGCGGCGACCGCATCGTCGAGATCGGCTGCGTGGAACTGCTCAACCGCCGCCTCACCCAGCGCAACCTGCATCGCCATGTGAACCCCGAGCGGGCCAACAGCGTCGAGGCCCTGCGCATCCACGGCCTGAGCGACCAGTTCCTCGCCACCCAGCCCACCTTCAAGCACATCGCCGACGAGTTGCTGGAGTTCGTCGAGGGCGCCGAGATCATCATCCACAACGCGGCCTTCGACGTCGGCTTCCTCGATGCCGAACTGGCCCGCATCGGCCGCAAGCCCTTCAAGAGCTACGTCGCCCGGGTGGTGGACAGCTTCGCCATGGCGCGCGACATCTACCCCGGCAAGTCCAACTCGCTGGACGCGCTGTGCAAGCGGCTGGAGGTGGACAACAGCAGCCGGGTGCATCACGGCGCCCTGCTGGATGCCGAACTGCTGGCCGAGGTCTATCTGCGCATGACCCGCGGCCAGGGCGAACTGGTCATCGATCCCAACGCCCAGGGCGCCGGCGGTGCCGGTGCCACCCGCATCGACCTGAGCGCCTTTGCCGACCTGCCCCTGGCCAGCGCCAGCGAAGAAGAGGCGCTCAACCACGAGGCCATGCTGGCCAGGATCGACAAGGACAGCGGCGGCAAGACCTTGTGGCGTCGCTACCTCGCTGGCCAAGCCGCCTGAAGCTATGCCATAATGGCGGTCTTCCGGAAACGGACACGGTCTCCAAGACCACCGAATTCCGGGCGGTTAGCTCAGCGGTAGAGCACTGCCTTCACACGGCAGGGGTCGCAGGTTCGAACCCTGCACCGCCCACCAGATCAGCACCGACCGCGTGCTTGTCACACAAGACGCCACCCTTGAGGTGGCGTTTTTGTTTCCGACGCCACTTTCGTTGCAGCCTCAGGCGTTCCGTCGCGCCACCCAGTAGCGCGCACCCTCGGCGCCATAACGTTCGCTGTGCGGCACATGGGCGGCGAGTTCGAAGCCCTGGCCGGGACGCAGATGCTGGGTCTGGCCGGCGACGGTGAGCCACATCTCGCCTTCGATCAGCACGGCCCGGGCGGCGAAGGGATGGGTGTGTTCGTCCAGCACGGTGAGGGGATCCCAGCGGCGATCGACGGCGGCGTCGTAGCCCTGGGCCAGGGCGTCGGCCTCGAAATGGGCGAAGGCATCGGTGCGCAGACAAGTGGCTGCCGGGGTGGTGGTGCTGGAGGTCGTGCTCATGGCTGGCAGCTTAGGCGAGTGCGGGCAGGCCTGCCAGCCTGTGGGTACGATCGCGCGCGCCTGCGCCGGGCGGGTTCACTGCCTTGGCGCTGGCCGGCCTGTGTGCCGCCCCTTCTTCCACGCATCAACCCCACGCCTCCATGTCCGTTCTTTTCTCGCCCTGGCAGCTCGGTGGGCTGTCGCTGTCCAACCGCATCGTCATCGCCCCCATGTGCCAGTATTCGGTGGAGGAGGGCAATGCCGCGGACTGGCACCTCATGCACTTGGGCCAGCTGGCCTTGTCGGGGGCCGGCCTGCTGATCATCGAGGCCACGGCTGTGTCGCCCGAAGGCCGCATCACCACGGGGGACCTGGGCCTCTACAGCGATGCCAACGAGCGGGCGCTGGGCGAGGTGCTCGGCAAGGTTCGCCGCCATGCCGCCACGCCCCTGGCCATGCAGATCGCCCATGCCGGGCGCAAGGCCTCCAGCCGCGTGCCCTGGGCCGGCGGGGCGCAGCTGAAACCCGGTGAGCCGGGCGGCTGGCTGGCCGAGGGGCCGTCGGCCCTGGCTCACATCGAGGGGGAGGTGCCGCCCGCCGCGCTGGACCGTGCCGGCCTGGCGCGGGTGCGCGAGGCCTTTGCGGCCACGGCCCGGCGTGCCGCCCGCATCGGCATCGACGGCCTGGAGATCCATGCCGCCCACGGCTATCTGCTGCACCAGTTCCTCTCGCCGCTGTCCAACCAGCGCACCGACGACTACGGCGGCAGCCTGGAAAACCGCATGCGTTTTCCGCTCGAGGTGTTCGAGGCGGTGCGCGAGGCCTTTCCGGCCGACCGGCCGGTGTGGGCACGGGTCTCGGCCACCGACTGGGTGGAGGGCGGCTGGGATCCGGAATCCACCGTCCGCTTCGGCCAGGCGCTGGCGGCGCGCGGCTGTGCCGCCCTGCATGTGAGCAGCGCCGGCGTGTCGCCGCGCCAGCGCATCCCGGTCGGCCCGGGCTACCAGGTGGGCTTGGCCACGCAGATGAAGCGCGAGGTCGGCC
Source organism: Pseudomonadota bacterium (assembly GCA_046046045.1). GTDB lineage: Bacteria > Pseudomonadota > Gammaproteobacteria > Burkholderiales > Burkholderiaceae_C > Sphaerotilus. The sequence continues at coordinate 5,866 of JBJOKP010000098.1, forward strand.
TGCCCACCATCGCCGTGGGCCTGATCACCGAGGCCGAGCAGGCCGAGGCCATCGTCGCCAGCGCCCAGGCCGATGCCGTGGCCCTGGCCCGCACCATGATCTATGACCCGCGCTGGCCCTGGCATGCCGCCGCCCGGCTGGGCGCCCAGGTACCCGGCGTGGCGCCGCAGTACTGGCGTAGCCAGCCGCGTGAACACGCCCAACTGTTTGCCGGCGTGACCATCGGCCAGCGCTGAGGCCTGGCGCCGCGCACCACACGCGTGGCGCGGTGCGGCGTGAGGCCTGCCCGTGCGGCTCAGTGCGCCGCGTCGGCCGCGGCGCGGCTGGCGGGCGCGCCCGTCGGCCCCAGGCGCGGTGGCCGGGCCGTGAACCAGATGCTCACGATGAGCGCCATGAAGATCCAGGCCGAGGCCAGGAAGATGTCGTCCGCCGCCCGGGTGTAGGCCTGCTGGGCGATCAGGCGCTCGACGCTGGCCAGGGCCTGCGCGTCGTCGAGGCCGGCGGCCTGCAGATTGGCCAGGGTCTGGGCCAGGGGGGCACCCGGCCGGTCCAGGGTCTCGACCAGATGGGCCCGGTGCAGCACGGCCCGGCTCTCCCACAACGTGGTGGCGATGGAGGTGCCCATGGCCCCGGCGCTGATGCGCACGAAGTTGGACAGCCCGGCGGCCGAGGGCATGCGCTGCGGCGGCTGGCCGGCCAGGGTGAGCGTGGTGAGCGGGATGAAGAAGAAGGCCATCGCCGCGCCCTGGGCAATGGTGGGCAGGATGATGTGCAGCAGGTCGGTCTGGGGGGTGAACTGCGAGCGGGTCCACAACACGGCGGCAAAGCCGACGAAGGCGGCGCTGGCCATCACGCGCGGATCCCACTGGCTCACCTTGCGGCCCACCAGGGGCGTGAAGAGGATGGCCAGAAAACCCACCGGCGCCAGCGCCAGGCCGGCGGCCGTGGCGGTGTAGCCCATCCAGAGCTGCAGCCACAGCGGCAGCAGCACCACGTTGCCGAAGAAGAGGCCGTAGGCCAGCGAGAGCGAGATCACGCCGAAGCTGAAGTTGCGCCCGGCGAAGAGGCGCAGGTCCACCACCGGATGGGCGTCGGTCAGCTCCCAGGCGACAAAGACCAGCAAGCCCAGCCCGGCCACCACGGCCAGGGCGAGGATGGTGCTGCTGGCGAACCAGTCCAGCTCCTTGCCCTTGTCCAGCATGAGCTGCAGGGCGCCCACCCACAGCACCAGCAGGGCCAGGCCCACGCCGTCGATGGGCAGCTTGCGCACGGCGGTCTCGCGCGGCTTGTAGATGGCCCAGGTCATGGCCGCCGCCACCAGGCCCACCGGCACGTTGATGTAGAAGATCCAGGGCCAGTGGATGTGGTCGGTGATCCAGCCGCCCAGCAGCGGGCCGACCACCGGGGCCACCAGCGTGGTCATGCCCCAGAGCGCCAGGGCCAGGCCGGCCTTCTCGCGCGGATAGCTGGAA
>JBJOKP010000099.1:0-7336 GCA_046046045.1 Pseudomonadota bacterium
CTGAGCGACCCCGGGCCCGATGGCCGCCAGCAGCGCGAGGCCGCAGGCCAGCGCCGTGGCAGCGAGTGCCGCAGGCCGGCCCGTCCGGCTGGCAAACCAGCAGGCAAGCCGGTGGGCAAAACGATGGGTGAGGCGGCGTTCGCCCGGAGGATCGATCGGCTGGACAGGCATGGCGGTCGGCGACGAATTTTGTGAACGCAATGGACAAAGAAGCTGATCGGCAGAAAAGCATCAAGGCGTGTAGCGTACGCCTCCCGGCCCGTCCTCACCCGACCGGGCGCTGTTGACGAACCATCCTGAAGGAGCAAGACGATCATGAAGCTTTACTACAGCCCGGGCGCCTGTTCGCTGTCGCCGCACATCGTGCTGCGCGAGGCGGGCATCCCCTTCGAGCTTGTGCTGGCCAGCACCAAGACCAAGAAGCTGGCCGACGGCAGCGACTACCTGGCCATCAACCCCAAGGGCCAGGTGCCCCTGCTGGAACTCGACGGCGGCGAGCGCCTGAGCGAAGGCCCGGCCATCGTCCAGTACGTCGCTGACCAGGTGCCCGCCAAGGGCTTGGCCCCGGCCGCCGGCACCCTGGCCCGCTACCGCGTGCAGGAGTGGCTCAACTTCATCACCAGCGAGCTGCACAAGGGCTTCTCGCCGCTGTTCGCGCCGGACACCCCGGCCGACTTCAAGCCCATCTGCGTGAACCGCCTGCTGGCCCGTCTGGGTTATGTGAACGAGCAGCTCGAAGGCAAGGCCTACCTGACCGGCGACCAGTTCACCGTGGCCGATGCCTACCTCTTCGTCGTCTCCGGCTGGGGCCAGTACGTGGGCGTGGACATCGCTGGGCTGAAGCACCTGGTGGCCTTCCGCGAGCGCGTGGCCGCCCGCCCCGCGGTGCAGGAAGCGCTGCGGGCCGAAGGCCTGATCAAGTAAGGCCGGCGACCGACCTGGCTCCGGATCTCAGGCCTGCCTGTCGGGCGGCCATCGCGGCAACGCGGTGGCCGCCCTTGTTGTTTGCGGCCCTGGCGCCCTCTTCATCCCCATCCCATCAGCTTGTCGCGCCGACCAAACACCGCAGCCAAGGGATGGACAGTTGGCTACTCGCAGGGTTTGTACTTGTGACAAATTGCATGTGATTTAACAGAACGCGTGTTAAGTTAGCGTCTGTAACGAATTTGCACTTCCGCACAGGACGGTCCAGCTCTCGGAGACCCCTGATGTACGCACAAGACTCCCTGCCCAGCAGTTCCACGCCACCGTCAGCCCAGGGCGCGGTCGGCTATTTCCCGGTCCGCCGCCTGCAACGCCTTGAGATGCCACGCGGCGCGTCCGTGCTGCAAGCGCCCAGGCACCAGGCTACCCGCTGCGCCCAGGTCAGCGAGGCCCATGCCATCGTGGTGGGCCTGGCGGAACGGCAGATGCTGGCGACGCTGGCCCATCAGGCCTGTGCCACCGAATCCCTGCTCACTGCCGTAGAAGCCTGCGTCGAAGGCCTGGGTCTGCTGGCGGGACAGGCCACATCGACGACCTTCTCCCTGCAACCCGGCGCGCTGGCCTTTGACGCCGACGTGCTGGGCGTGCTGGCCGCCATGGCCCGGGACAGCGGCGTGAGCCTGATGTGGGACTCCCAGACGGTGGACACCGCTGACGCCGCGCTGCACTGCGTGCGCCAGCTGGTGCGTCTGGGCGGCGAACTGGGCGTGACCCTGCCAGGGCGCTGGATGCGCAGTCGGGCGGATGCCGATCTGGCCGCCGACCTGGGCCTGAAGGTGCGGGTGGTGAAGGGCCGCTGGGCCGACCCCCTGCGACCGCAGTTCGATGAACGCGCCGGCTTTCTGGCGGTGATCGGCAAGCTCGCCGGTCGCGCCCGGGCGGTGTCGGTTGCCACCCATGACGCCCCGCTGGCACGCATGGCCCTGCGCCGTCTCGTCGAGGCCGGCACCCCCTGTGAACTGGAAGTCACGCACGGCGTGCCGCACCAGGCCGCCGTGCAGGCCGCGCGTGCGCTGGGTGTGCCGGTGCGGGTCTACGTCAGCTTCGGCTCGGGCGGCACCATCCACGGCTGAGCGATCTTCTGGCGCCGCATCGTCCCGCCCTCACGGCGGGCGAGGCGCACCAGCGAGGGGCACAACCCTGCGACCTTTGCACCATCAGGCCCGCAGGCCAGCCAAGGCGCCCCGCTGCGGTGCATTGGTGTGGAAGAGGGCAGCCAGTAGTTCGACGGGCACCTGGTGCTCGATGACTTCCAGGCCGGTGGCATCCCCCGTGCCGAGTTCCAGCCACTCCCAGTCTGTCTCGACCGCCACGGTGGCGGTGGCCCGCGAGCCGCGCTCGGCGACCGGGGCACACCAGGCGGTCAGCACATCACCACCGCGCAGCATGTGGGCGGCGCTGCCGGGCAGCAGGTCCAGCATCAGGACGTCGCGGGCGGTGGTGGTGGCGGTGGTCATGTCGGACTCCGGTGGAAGGCGCTGTCGATGGACAGATCTTCCGCGTGATCGAGTTCACGACCCATCCCCCACCCTGCCCTGTCCGATTCCCCCTGATGGGGGCCCCCAAGGGGGGACGGTCTGGGGGGGAGACCGGGGGGGGGGCGACCGACCCGGCCGCGACCACCCCGGGCAGGCTCAATGCCCGCCGCTGGCGATGCGGCGCAGGGCCGCCACGTCGTTGAGACGGATGTTGTAGCCCTGGACGGCCAGCACGCCCTGGCCTTCCAGGCTGCGCATGAGGCGGGACAGGGTTTCAGGCGTCATGGCCAGTTGCTGGGCGATGTCGCGCTTGCGCTCCTGCAGCCGCAGCACGCAACCCGGCTCGGGGCTGGCGCAGCGTTCGAGCAGCCAGAGCGCAAAGCGGGCCGGCGCGTCGTTGTGCAGCAGGTTGCGGGCGGCATGGGCCAGGTCCTGCACCTCGCGCGCCAGGCAGGCGCAGATGCGCTGGGCCAGCTGGGGCTGGGCGACCAGTTCCTGGCGCAGGGCGGCCAGCGGGATGTCGGCCACCGTCACGTCGGACAAGGCCTGGACCGAATAGGCATAGGGCTCGCCCAGCCAGGCGGCGCTGATGTCCAGCCAGGCCGGACCGGAGAGGGTGCGCTCGGTGCGCAGGCTGCCATCCTGGGCACGTGCGCCGAGCACCACATCGCCGCTGAGCAGCAGCACCAGGTTGTCCGCCACAGCCTTGGCCAATAGCACCTCGTTGCCCGAGGGCACGCTGCGGCGCGAGGCCAGCCGGGTGAGCAAGGCGAACTCGGTCGGGCTCAGTTCTGGATCGCCCAGCACGCGCTGCCAGGGTGTGGGATCCGCGGGTGCGGGCGGGGCCCCGGCAGGACGACGACGCGGCCGCGGCAGGGGGGCGGAGCGGCTGATTTCGCCCAGGGGCTGGTAATGAGACGACAGTTGCATCGGGCCATCTCGGCTGGTTCGGAGGTTGACTCGAATGTCGCCCAGCCCTGGGTGGTCACCGTTGAGACAGGTCAAGTCTCACGGGCAAGCCCTTGAAGTATTCAGGGCTTTGGCGCGATCAGCACAAACCCGCAGAGGTTCGGACCAAGCGCGACGCGCCAGACCATCCGCTCAATCGTCCAGCTGCAGTTCCTGGATCTTGCGCGTGATGGTGTTGCGGCCTATGCCCAGCTTGTGCGCGGCCTCGATGCGCCGGCCCTTGGTGAGGGTGAGCGCGGTCTGGATGAGGCGGGCCTCGAACTGGCGACTGAGGTGGTCCCAGACCTCGGGCTGACCATGTTCGAGCAAGGCCCGGGCTTCACGGTCCAGATCGTTGAGCCAGGCGCTGCCGGCCGTGATCGTGGCAGGTTCGCTCACCGGGGCAGGCAGGGCATGGGCCTGAATGGCAGGGGCTGTGGCCTGCAGGTGACCGCCGGAGGGACCGGAGAAAGCGGAGCTACCGGCCGCAGCCAGGGCCTCGGCCGCTGCGGCGCCCGCCTGCACCTCGGGCGGCAGGTCCTTGGCCTCGACCACCTGGGCCGGCGCCATCACGGTCAGCCAGTGGCAGAGGTTCTCGAGCTGGCGCACATTGCCCGGGAAGGCGAAGCCAGACACCATGACCAGGGCGGCCTCGGACAGGCGCTTGGCCTCGACACCAAGTTCCTTGGCGCTGCGCTGCAGGAAGTGGCGCGCCAGGCCCGGGATGTCCTCGCGCCGCTCACGCAGCGGCGGCAGGCGCAGGCGGATGACGTTGAGGCGGTGGAACAGATCCTCGCGGAAGGCGCCGTCGCGCACGCGTTCCTCCAGGTTCTGGTGGGTCGCGGCGATGACGCGCACATTGGCCTTGAGCGGGTTGTGGCCGCCCACGCGGTAGAACTGGCCGTCGCTCAGCACCCGCAGCAGCCGGGTCTGCAGGTCGAAGGGCATGTCGCCGATTTCATCGAGGAAAAGGGTGCCGCCCTCGGCCTGCTCGAAGCGGCCGCGCCGCATGGCCTGGGCGCCAGTGAAGGCGCCGCGCTCATGGCCGAAGAGCTCGCTCTCCAGCAGATCCTTGGGGATGGCCGCCGTGTTGATGGCCACGAAGGGGCCCTTGTTGCCCAGATCGCCGCGCGGGCTGTGGCGGTGCAGGGCCCGCGCCACCAGTTCCTTGCCCGAGCCCGATTCGCCGGTGATGAGCACGGTGACATTGCTCTGGCTCAAGCGGCCGATGGCACGGAAGACGTCCTGCATGGCCGGCGCCTGGCCCAGGATCTCGGGCACCTCGCCGGCCTGGTCGTCGACGCTTTCCTCACGCACGCTCTCGTCCACGGCGCGGCGGATGAGCTCGACCGCCTTGGGCAGGTCGAAGGGCTTGGGCAGGTATTCGAAGGCCCCGCCCTGGAAGGCACTCACGGCGCTGTCCAGGTCGGAGTAGGCGGTCATGATGATGACCGGCAAGCCGGGGTGGCGCTCCTTGACCTTGGCCAGCAGGTCGATGCCCGTGCCGCCGGGCATGCGGATGTCGCTCACCAGCACCTGGGGCGCGTCGACCTCCAGCGCACTCAGCACGTCGCGGGCGTTCGTGAAGCTGCGCACCTCGAAGCCCTCGCGGGTGAGGGCTTTTTCCAGCACGAAGCGGATGGATTGGTCGTCGTCAACGATCCAGATGGGTTTCATGCCTGGCAGGCCTTGCGGCGTTGGCTGCTGCTGACCCCGCCGTCATGACCTTCAGGCCATCAGGGCAGAGGAATGAGGATCTTGAACAGGGTGCGGCCGGGCTCGCTTTCACACTCGATCACACCGCGGTGCTGCTGGACATAGTCCTGCGCCAGGGTGAGGCCGAGGCCCGAGCCCCCTTCCCGCCCGGAGACGAGCGGAAAGAAGATGCGGTCACGCAGCTCGACCGGTATGCCCGGCCCGTTGTCCTCGATATGCAAGTCCAGTGCCAGTCGGTAGCGCTGCCGGCCTATGGTGATCTGGCGCTCGCAACGGGTGCGCAGGACGATGGTCGCCTTGTCGCCAGAGGCGATGCGCTCGCCCAGCGCCTGGGCCGCGTTCTGCACGATGTTCAGCACCACCTGGATGAGCTGCTCGCGGTCGCCACGGAATTCGGGCAGCGAGGTGTCGTAGTCACGCACGAGCTTGAGCCCGCGCGGATGTTCGGCCAGCACCAGGGCTCGCACCCGCTCCAGCACCTCGTGGATGTTGATGTCGGCCACCGTGGGTGCGCGCCGGTGCGGCGCCAGCAGCCGGTCGACCAGGGCCTGCAGGCGGTCGGCCTCGTGAATAATGACCTGGGTGTATTCGCGCAGGCTGCGCTCGGGCAGCTCCATCTCCAGCAGCTGGGCCGCACCGCGGATGCCACCCAGCGGGTTCTTGATCTCGTGGGCCAGGTTGCGGATGAGCTCCTTGGTGACCCGGGCCTGCTCCAGCGTTCGGGTCTCGCGGTCCTGGCGGGACTGCTGCTCGATCTCGACCATCTCGATGAGCACCTGCTCGCCGTGGTCGACCTGGGTGACGATGCAGTGCACCGGCAGGCGGTCGATGCCGCCGACGCTCTGCGGCCGGTGCAGCAGCCCCTCGAAGCGGCCGGTGCTGAACTCGTTGCGCACCACCGCGTCCAGCGTGGTCTGCAGGGTGGCAGGGTCAACCAGCCAGTCCGACACCAGCCCACCCTGCAGCTGCCGGCGCGGCAGGCCCAGCACGGTCTCGAAGGCGGCGTTGACGAAGAGGCAGCGGCCCTGGCGGTCGGTCACCGCCACCATCGTGGCGAGATGATCCAGAGCCTCGAAGCTGGAGCGGCGGGTGAAGGACACGAGGTGGCTCAGGAATGACCGGCCAGCTTGGCCAGTTCGCGACGGATGGCGGCAATGTCGGCCTGCTTGCGTTCGATGGCAGCCTTCATCTCGGCCACGCGCTCCTGGTAGCGGGCGTAGTTGGCCTCGTCGCCGCGGCGCTCTGGATTGCCGCCGGCGTAGTCGCGCTGCAGGGCCGCCAGGCGCTCCTCCTCCTTGCGAAGTTCACCTTCGAGGATGCGCCGGGCGTCGCTGTCGCGCTGCTTCTGCTCGGCCGGGTCGACCTTGCTGCCCTCGGGTCGCGGGCCGGAAGCCGCCGGCGCCTCGACCTTGGCGGGCCGGCGCGGCGCCTGGATGACAGTGACCGGCGCGCCGTCCAGCGTCTTGCAGCCACGCTCCTGGGCGTCGCGAGCGCTGATCTGATCGGTGTAGAGATTGCCCGGGCAGCGATAGACCACCCGCTCCTGCGCCAGGGCGCCTGCGCCGGGCAGGCACAACAGGCCGATGGCGGCGGCCAGGCCGCGCAGGGCCGGGGCGGGGCGCATCAAGAAGGGCAGCACGGTCATGGCGGGCAGGGGCACGATGGCAGGAAGTGGCGGCACCTCAGTATCAGGGCAAAGCCGGAGGTGGTCGCAGCAGGCCGGACGGCCGCAGGGTCTGGTCTGTGCCGGAATGAAAAAACGGCCCGCAGGCCGTTTCTTGGGGCGTGGGCAGGGCGGCACCCGGAAGCACCGCCGTCTGCATCACAGCGTGTAGTACATGTCGAACTCGACCGGATGCGTGGTCATGCGCATGCGCTGCACTTCCTGCATCTTCAGGTCGATGTAGGCGTCGATGTAGGCATCGGTGAACACGCCGCCCTTGGTGAGGAAGCCGCGACCCTTGTCCAGGTACTCCAGCGCCTGCTCGAGGCTCGAGCACACGGTCGGGATCAGCGCGTCTTCTTCCGGCGGCAGGTGGTACAGATCCTTGGTGGCGGCTTCGCCCGGGTGGATCTTGTTCTCGACGCCATCCAGGCCGGCCATCAGCAGCGCGGCGAAGCCCAGGTAGGGGTTCATCAGGGGATCGGGGAAACGCGCTTCGACGCGGCGGCCCTTGGGATTGGCCACGTAGGGGATGCGGATCGAGGCC
>JBJOKP010000100.1:0-7327 GCA_046046045.1 Pseudomonadota bacterium
CTCGGGCGGCTACGACGTCACCGGCGGCGGCAACGACGGCCTGGGCTACACCTGGAGCGGCCCCACGGTGAACGCCGCGGGCCGGCTCTCCAGCGGCGTGGCGCTGCTGGGCACCGACCTCTCCAACGACCACCCCATCGGCATCCAGTACTGTGGCGGTGGCCTCTCGGGCGCTGGCGCCACGGTCACCGGCACCTGCCGCGACACCGATTTCCGCCTGCCCCAGACCCAGTCCATCAACAGCAACCAGGTCTTCTGGGTCGAGACCGGTGGCGTGGGCAAGCAGCGCACCGACCTGCCCCTCTACCAGCGCGCCTCGGGCGGTCTCGGCCCCCTGGTGGAATGCGCCAGCTGCCATGACCCGCATGTCTCCACCGGCCAGGCCGGCCCCACCGGCACCGGCCGGACGGCGGGCGAGACCTTTCTGCGCATCAGCAACGCCTCCAGCGCGGTCTGCACCACCTGCCACGTGAAGTGAGGGTCCGCCGGCCCTCGCCCATCACCCTGTCCGACCCCCTTCAGGCGTGCCTGCACGTCCTGGCTCCCGCCTGCCTTGTCCCGTGTTCCAGCCCGTGCCTCGTCCCCTCCTCCACCCGCCGCCGGCCTCGGCACGCCTGCCGCATCACCTGACGCATGCGGTGTGCGCCGGGCTGCTGGCCCTGGCCGGCACCATGGCGCCCGGGCCCGGGTCGGCACAGCCGGTGGGGCCGGTACAGGGACACACCGCGAAGGCGCCTGCTCGCCCGCACGGCCAGCCCGGCACCGCGGTCCTGCCCGCCGCCGAGGGCCGCGACCCCTACGCCGTGGCCGACCCGGCCGCCCCTTTCGCGGTGGTGGACGGCACGGTCATCCGTGCCGGCGAGTTCCAGCGCGCCCTGCAGGTGGCGGCGCGCCAGCGCTACTACCACGCCAAGCCGCCCGCGGCCGAGCTCGAGACGCTCAGGCGCGAGGTCGGCCAGCAGCTGATAGACCGGGTGCTGCTGCTGGCAGAGGCGCGTCGCCTGGGCATCACCCCGGATGCCGAGCAGATCCAGCGCGAGATTGCCGGGTATGACGCCCGCTACGCCGGCAGCGCCAGCTGGCAGGGCAACCGCGGCCGCATGCTGGCGGCGGTCCAGCCCCAGCTGGAGGACGAAAGCCGCCTGGCCCGCCTGGGCGCCCGGGTGCGCCAGGTCGCCCCACCGGACGCGGCCCAGCTCGGCGCCTGGTACGAGGCGCATCGCGACCTCTTCGTCGAGCCCGAGCAGCTCAAGCTCAGCGTCATCCTGCTGCGGGTCGAGCCCAGCTCGCCGCAGTCGGTCTGGGAAGCCGCCCACGAGGAGGCCCGTGCCATCCATCGCCGACTGGTGAAGGGCGCTGACTTCGCCGAGCTGGCCCGCCTGCACTCGGGCGACCGCTCGGCCGCCAGCGGCGGCGCCCTGGAATACACCCACCGCGGCATGTTGCCCGAGGCGGTCCACACCCTGGTCGATGCCCTGCAGCCCGGCAGCCTGGGCGAGCCGGTGCAGCTGCTCGAAGGCGTGGCCATCCTGCGCCTGGACGGTCGCCGGCCCGCCCTGCAGCGCCGCCAGGACGAGGTGGCCGCCCGCCTGGCCGAGCTCTACCAGCGCGACACCGCCGAGGCGCAGTGGCAGGCCTACACCGCGGCGCTGCGCCGCCAGGCCCGCATCCAGATCGATGAAAGCCACTATGGCGCGTGGCAGAGCAGCCCCCGCGGCGACGGCTCCGGCGCCTCGGGCGGCTGAGGTGCCGGCATGGCGCCGCGCCGCCCTGCTCTGTGTGCTGCCCGCCGCCCTGCTGCCGCGGGCCGCGCAGGCGGCGGCCTACCTGCCCGGGGCGGATGCCGCCAGCGCCGCGCCGGCCTCGGCCGCCGAGGGCCCGGCCAACCCCGACCTGCAGGGCCTGCGCTGGACCCTGGCGCCCGTGCGCACCCAGGGCAGCATCGCCCTGGATCTGCGCCGCCTGCGGCTGGAGGATGGCAGCACCACCAGCCAGGCCCTGCTCTATCACGACATCGACGTGGCCAGCTACCTCTGGCAGCCCTGGTTCGCCCAGGTGCGCGCCGGCCTGGGCATCCTGGCCGAGCGCGATGTGCGCAGCACCCCGGGCATCGAGCCCGTGCACTCGGGCAATGCCTCGCTCACCGGACGGCTGGCGCTGGCGGTCTTCCCGTCCAGCCGCTTCCCGTTTGAACTGCGGGCCGACGTGAGCGACAGCCGCGTGTCGGGCGACAGCCTGGGGGCCGACTACCGCAGCCAGCGCCTGGGCCTGACCCAGTCCTGGCGACCGCTGCGCGGCAACACCCAGCTCATGGTCGACTTGGAACACAGCCGCCTCTCCAGCGACCCGGGCGTGGACACGGTCGACCACCTGCAGACCACCGCCTTCCACCAGGACGGCGCCCACAGCCTGGAATTCAGCGCCGCCGTCACCCGCAACCGCCGCGAGGACCGCAGCGACAGCGCCCTGGGCACCAGCGCCAGCGCCCTGGACAGCCAGCTCGGCAACCTCGGCCTGCGCCACGGCTGGCGGCCCGACGCGCGCTGGAACGTCGATTCCCTGGCCAGCTGGAGCCGTTTCGAGCTGCGCCGCCGGCCCCAGGATGGCGCGGCAGCCGGCGGCGACGACCTGGCCCTGGCCAGCGATCTGCGCCAGGTGGCCAGCTACGCCACCTGGCGGCCCCATGCCACCAGCCTGTTCCAGCCCGGGCAGGACCTGCTGGTGAGCGGCAGCCTGCGCTGGGCCGATTCGGGCATCCGCAGCCTGGCGGTGGACGATCCATTACCGCTGGGCACCGAGCCGACCCGCCAGCGCGTGCGCAGCCTGTTCGGCGGCCTGGGCCTGTCGCGCGAGCTGGGGCGGGACTGGCGTGCCGGCGCCTCGGCCTCGGCCGGCCTGGTCAAGAGCGAGGACGGCCAGGGCCGTCTGGCGCGCAACCTGACCGCCAGCCTGGGCTATGCGCCCGGCCCCGTGTCGCTGGGCGACAGCGACTGGCGCTACACCCCCAGCGCCACCACCAGCCTCACGGCCGGGGACGTGCGCCGCCGCGACGCCGCCGCGGCCGGCAGCGGCAGCTCGGGGGGCAGCACCCCGCCCAGCGGCGACCTCAGCACCGAGGCCCCCGGCCAGCGCCGCACCGTGGGCGCCCAGGTCGAGCACGGTCTGGCACGCAGCGTGGCGCTGGCGGGCGGGCGCGGCAGCCTGAGCCTGGGCCTGACCCAGAGCCTGGGTCTGCTGCGCGCCAGCCCCTCGACCGACAACGCCCGCGCCATCGCCCATGGTGCCTCGGCCTACTGGCAGTCCAGCCCGGGGGGCTTCGGCAGCGGCGACGGCAATGCCTATTCCTACGTCGGCCTGAGCGCCTCGGACGTGCGCAACTGGGCGCCCCAGGCGGCACGCTTCCAGCTCGTCAACCTGCAGGTCAGCCGGCGCCAGCAGATCGCCCGCCACAGCAGCTGGTCGGGCGACCTCACCCTGCAGGCCAGCCACAACGACCTGACCGAGATCGACGCCTTCAGCGGCGAGCTGCGCCTGGCCAGCCAGGGCTGGCAGCGCTACACCAACGGCAACCTCTCGTACGAGGACGGGCTCTTCCTGGGCATACCGCGGCTGCGCTGGACGGTGCTGCTGAGCCTGCACAGCCAGCAGTTCGAGAGCCGCAGCTTCGGCGACATCGATGCCCCGCGCGAACGAGTCACCGAGTCGCTCGAGAGCCGGCTGGACTGGCAGATCGGCAAGCTCGAGACCCGCCTGGCCGCCCGCTGGGCCCGGGTCGACGGCCGCGAGGTCACCGCCCTGCAGGCGCGCCTGCTGCGCCGCTACTGAATCGCTCCCTCCCCTCCACGTCTGCGCCACCCGCCCTTCGCCGTCCCTCTCTATGCCCCCGATCCGACCACCCCACCCCGCCAGGAGCCCACGGTGATCCCCCTGCCCTCCTCCCTGTCTCTCTCCGCAGTCGCCGCGGCCCAGCGCCGACCGGGCCTGGTCGCTGCCCTGGCCGTGCTCATGCTCTGGCTGGCCCTGATCGGCAGCGCGCTGCTGACCGCCACGCCGGCCCGGGCCGAATACGGCGACGTGGTCATCAACAACTATTCCGACGCCGCCGGCATGCGCCCGGTGGTCTTCCCGCACTGGTTCCACCGCGTGCGCTTCCGCTGCAAGGTCTGCCATGCCGACCTGGGCTTCCAGTTCAAGGCCGGCGGCAACCAGATCAACATGCTCAAGATCATCGACGGCCAGTTCTGCGGCGCCTGCCACAACGGCGAGGTCGCCTGGTCGGTGGAGAACTGCAACCTGTGCCATGCCGGCAAGCCCGGCACCCCCACCCAGGTGCACGAGAGCACGCTGCAGAAGCTGGCCCCCCCACCCGCGGCGCGCAAGTAAGGAGGCGGCCATGACCACGATGAACTCCACCGCCCTCCTGTCGGCACGACGGATCGCTCCCCGTCCCGCCGCCCCGCTGGCCCGGCGCACGGTCGGCCAGCGGCCACGCCATCACGACGCCCTGGCGCTGGCCCTGCGCGCTGCCGCCATGGCTGCCCTGCTGCTGCTCATGGGCCTGCTGCTGCCCGGCCTGGCCCAAGCCCAGAGCGGTGCGGCTGCCGGCAAGGCCCTCTACGAGAGCGGCTGCTCGGCCTGCCACGGCACCGGCGTGCTGGGCGCGCCCAAGTTCGGCGATGCCGCGCAATGGAGCCCGCGAGCCGCCCGTGGCCTGGACGCCCTGGTCAAGAGCGCCATCGCCGGCACCGCCAAGGGCATGCCGCCCAAGGGCGGTCGCGCCGACCTGAGCGATGCCCAGATCCGCGCCACGGTCGAATACATGCTCGGCGCCGCCGGCCTGAACAAGCCGGCCGCCGCCGCCCCGGCCGCCAAGCCAGGGGCCACCCCGGCAGCTGCAGGCGGCAAGCCCGCCGCTTCACCAGCGGCTGCCAACACCACGCCCGCACCCGCCGCGACGGCACCGGCCGTGGCGCCTGCCGCAGCACCCGCCACCGTGGCTGCTGTGTCGCCAGCGCCGGCACCCGCCGCCGAGGCCGCCCCGGTCCTGAGCGCCAATGCCCAGGCCGCCGTGCGTGCCGCCGGACCCAAGCCCGCGCCCGGCGCCGAGGTCAATGCCTTCAACCGCCTGCTCAAGCCGGTGGCGCGCTTCAACCGCCCGGCGGTGGAATCGGGCATCCACGACCCGGCCAACGACATGACGCTGCAGCTGCAGCCGCCCCAGCAGGCCTTTGCCGAGCTGGCCAAGAGCCCGGCTGGCAACCACGTGGACTGGGTCAAGTCGCTGGAGGCCAAGTCCATCAACCCGCGCTGGGACCGCCTCGACCCCGATGCCCAGGCCGTCGTCATGGACCTCAACATCGTGCGCGAGGTCAAGGGCTCCATGCCCGACGTGGTCTACCCCCACAAGCAGCACACCGAATGGCTGGACTGCTCCAACTGCCACCCGGCCATCTTCGTGCCGCAGAAGGGCGCCAACCAGATCAGCATGGCCGCCATCCTGCTGGGGCAGAAGTGCGGGGTCTGCCACGGCAAGGTGGCCTTCCCGGTGAGTGAATGCCGGCTCTGTCATTCGCGCAAGAAGGCCGTCACCCCGGTGGCCGGTGCCGCCTCGCGGCCCTGAGCGGCAGAGGATCACAGCCTCCCCCCCGGCCCCAGGACTGTCCCATCCCCACCTCGCCTGCCTCTCCGACGTGACGCCCTCCTCCGCCCGGCTCGATCCCTCCCTGGCCCGCCAGCTCGGCCTGTCCGGCATGTCGGGCGTGTTCGCCCTGCTGACCCTGCTGGGCGCGGCCCCCTTGCGCGCTCAGGCACCCGGCCGCGAGACCGGCCCGGCCGAGGCGGCGCCGGTACGACTCACCCAGATCGCCCAGGCCAGCGATGAGCCGGCGCCGGCCAGCCTGTCGCCGGCCTCGCCGGACGGCAACGAGGCGGCCCGTCGCCAGGTCGAGCAGAAGCTGCAGCTTCTGGATCGCATGCTGGCCGACGCGCCCAGCCTGCAGCGCATCCAGGCCAGCGGCATCCTGGCGGCCCAGAACCAGCTGGCCGAGGCCCGGGTGCACCAGGCCGCCGGCCGCGACCTGCTGGCCAAGGGCGATTTCAGCGCCGCCCGCAAGGCCCTGGACGACGGCCTGCGCCACGTCACCCAGGCGCGCCGCCTGGCCCCCGACGCCCCGGCCCGCCAGGCGGCGGCCCGCCAGCGCCATGAGCAGGTGCTGGCCAGCCTGGAGCGCCTGCTGGGCGCCTGGCGCCGCCGGGTCGAGAGCGCCGTGGTCACGGCCGCCGTGGTGCCGCCGGGCACGGTGCCCGTGATCCCGCCACCGGCCGGACCGGCCAGTCCTGCCGCCGCAGCCAATGCCGACCGCGATGCCGAGCGCCAGACCCTGGTGCAGGGTCTCATGGCCCGCGCCGCCCAGCTGGCCGAGGCGCGCCGCTACGAAGAGGCCACGCCCCTGCTGCTGCAGGCCGAGCGCCATGTGCTGGATGGCATGAACAGCGTGGTGGCCGCCGGCAGCACGCTGGACTACAGCCTGCGCCCGGCCAACCCGGCCGAGGAGCTGGAGGGTGAGCTGGCCCGCCAGCAGGCCCTGGGCGAGCTGCTGCCCCTGGCCCTGGCCAACCTCAGGCCCAAGGCCGAGACCCTGGCCCTGATCGAGCGCTTCCAGCAGACCGCCGACACCCTGCGCGCCCAGGCCCTGCAGCAACGCCAGGCCGGCGACATCGCCCAGGCCCTCACCCACATCCGCAACGCCACGCTCTACAGCCAGCGTGCCCTGCAGGCGGCCGGACTGGTCGCGCCACTTCCTACCGGAGATTGAGACCATGCGCCCGTGCACCTCCAGGCCAGCTGCCTTCAAGCCCGCTGCCGTCAAGCTCGCCATGCATCCATCCCGCCTGTCCAGCCTCTCGCCGCGCGCCCTGGCCTGCGCCCTCTCCTGCACACTGGCCTGCGCCCTGCTCCCGGCGGGTGGCCTGGCCCTGCTGCCGGTGAGCGCGGCGCTGGCCGCCGGCCCGGCGGCTTCGGGCCCGCCGCCGGCGGCAGACCCGGCCCAGCTGGAGCGCCGCCTGCAGTCGGTCGCCACCCTGATCGACGCCTCGTCGGCAGCCCGGCAGATCGAGGCCAGCGGCGTGGCGGCCGCACGCGCCCACCGCGACAACGCCCGCCTCATCCACCGCGAGGCGGCCGACGCCCTCAAGGCCGGCGACCTCACCGCCACCCTGCGCCTGCTCGACCAGGCCACGCGCGAGATGATGGACGGCGCCCGCCAGGCCCGGCCCGAGCAGGTCACCGGCGCCAAGAGCCAGCGCGACTTCGACGCCCGGCTGGAAA
>JBJOKP010000101.1:0-7314 GCA_046046045.1 Pseudomonadota bacterium
TCCATGTTGGCCAGGATGGAGTTGGTGTAGTTGCTCACCGCCTTGGCCTGCGTCATCGTGATGTTGACGTGGTGGCGGGTGTAGCTGCTGGTCTTGACGCGGATGCCGCGCTTCAAGCCTTCCTCGCCCAGGTAGGCGCCCCAGGCCCAGGCTGCCACCATCAGGTGGATGGTGTTGCCCTTGGGGCTGACGCCCAGCTTCTGCGAGCCGATCCAGGTGAGCGGGCGCAGATAGCAGCTCACAAGCTGGTTCTCGCGCACGACCTGCTTCTGGGCCTCCTCGACCTGCTCGATCGTGTAGGGGATCTTCATGCGCAGGATCTTTGCGCTGTTGAAGAGCCGCTCGGTGTGCTCGCGCAGGCGGAAGATGGCCGTGCCCTTGACCGTGTTGTAGGCCCGCACACCTTCGAAGGCGCCGCAGCCGTAGTGCAGGGTGTGCGTCAGCACGTGGATCTTGGCGTCGCGCCAGTCGACCAGTTGGCCGTCCATCCAGATCTTGCCGTCGCGGTCATGCATGCCCGTCATGTCTCACACCTTTACTGATCGTCGTATCGAGGGGGCCGGATTCTAGTTCGGCCCCGGCCGGGTCCGGCGGGTCCGCCTGGTCCGGCCCGAGGGCTGCAGCCGCCGGCAGCTCGAACTCGCAGCAACTGCCCTGCCCGGGCCAGCTGCGCAGGTGCAGCACCGCCCCCATGTCCGCCAGCAGGCGACGCGACTGGGCCAGGCCCAGCCCCAGGCCGCGCCCTGGTGGGTCGCCCGGGCGGCGCGGCGCCCGAGCGCTGGGGCCGGGCGTCGGGGCATCGGTCGGCGCCCGCTGATCAAGCATCAGCTGATCGGAGGGCAGGCCAGGCCCGTCATCCCAGACCTGCACCCGCCAGACCGCACCGCGCCGCCGCGCACCCCACAGCACCGTGCTGCGGGCATGGCGCAGGGCATTGCCCAGCAGGTTGAACAGGACACGCTGCAGGCGGTCGGGGTCGGCGCTGACCGCAGCCCCGGCCGGCAGCCGGCAGCGCCAGGCCAGCCCGGCCTCCTGCGCCAGCACCGCGGGCCCCAGTGCCAGCCAGGCTGCCTGCTCGGCCAGGGCCACAGGCCGGCACTGCACCGGCCACTGCCCGCCGTCCAGCCTGGCCTGCTCCAGCCAGGCGGTGAAGCCGGCCTCCAGCGCCTGCGCTGCTCGCAGGTTGTGCCGCGCCAGATCGACCAGGGCCGGATCGCGGTTCAGTCCGGCCAGACGGGCGGAGAGGATGAGCAGCGCATCCAGGGGCTGGCGCAGGTCATGGATCACCGCGGCCAGCGGATCCACCGGCGGGACCGGCGCAGCCGAGCCAGGCTCAGGCCTCGCCGTCACGCCGGCCCCGCTGCAGGCGCTGGTTGATGGCCAGCACGGCCTGGGTGCGCGAACTCACGCCCAGCACCCGCAGCACCGCAGCCACATGGTCCTTCACCGTCTCGACCGACAGGCCCAGTTCCCGGGCGATGGCCTTGTTGGGCTGACCCTGCAGCAGCAACTGCAGCACCTCGATCTGGCGCGGCGTCAGCGGCAGGGTCTCGAGCAGACGCTCCATGCCCTGCAACTCGTCCTCGGGCGCCGGCGCGCCTGGCATCTGCGGCACCGGCCCGAAGGGTTCGCCGCGCCGCACATAGGCATACGCCGGCGTGGACGGCGGCTGGGTGGGCGGCGTCGACCCCACGGACGGTGGACTGCCTGGCGGGGGATGGCCGGGCGGCGGGCTCTCCACCGCCGGAGCAGGCCGGCCGGCCCGCTCCATGCGGGCACTGCGACTGGCCTCGGTGAGGTTGTCAGGAGCAGGGGCCCGGCGTGCAGTCTTGCCGCCATCGGCCACCGGCGGCACGTAGACCCCACCGGCCAGCACCAGTTGCAGGGCCTCGAACAGCATCTCGTTGCTGGCCCGCTTGGGCACGAAGCCCATGGCACCACGCTGCAAGGCCATGTCCACATCGGCAGGATGTTCCGAGGCGCTGACGATCACCACCGCCAGCTGCGGGTATCGCCCGCGCAGGGCATCCAGCAGGGCGAAGCCGTCCTCCGCGCCCAGGCGCAGGTCGAGCAGCATGATGTCCACGTCGTCGTGGGCGGCGAGATAGGCCCACATTTCCTCGCTGGACTCGGCCGTGTCGGCTCGCACCCCCGCTTCCAGGCTCTGGACCAGGGCCTGCATGGCAGACAGGATCAGCGGGTGGTCGTCGACGAGCAGGGCATTCATGGGGCAACGGGCCCCACCCGCCGTCTCCAGTGGCAGGCTGAGCCCCCGGGTGGCGTAAAAAATCGGAATCGGGGCAGGGGTCGCTAAAGCGTGCCGAGCATAGTCGCGTAGCGCCGACACAACACACCCCCGCGCGGTGGAAGACTGCGCCAGGTCAGCCGTTGTAGCGACGCGCGATCAGTTGTGCCACGCAGACCGGCCGGGTCTGGCCCTCGCGTTCCACCTCGGCCGTGATGCGCAGTTGGGCGCCGCCCTCGATGTCCTCGTAGGCGTCCAGCACCAGCCGGGCGCGCAGGCGCGAGTTGACCGGCACCGGCGCGGTGAAGCGCACCCGGTCCAGGCCGTAGTTGATGCCCATCGGGCTATCACTCACCGCAAAGCTGGAATCGAAGAAGAGCGGCAGCAGCGACAGCGTCAGGAAGCCGTGGGCGATGGTGGCACCGAACGGGCCGGCCGCCGCCCGCTCGGCATCGACATGGATCCACTGGTGGTCGCCGGTGGCCTCGGCGAAGCGGTTGATACGGGCCTGGTCGACCAGCACCCAGTCGCTGCGTCCCAGCTCCTGCCCCACCTGCTCGCGCAGGTCGACGAGACGTGGCCAGATCTTCTTCATGCGCCCACTCCCGTCAGGCCGGCGTCCAGCCAGGCCGTGAGTGCCTGCCATTGCGCCAGGTCGCGCTCCACCCGGCTGGCCGCCACGTCCCAGAGCGACAGGCCATGGGCCGCCAGGTGGGCGTAGTTGGTGGTGTCGCGCAGATGGCCCAGCACCGGCAGGCCCAGGCTCTGCAGGAAGTGCTCGAGCTGCTCCAGCGCATGGCTGTGCTCGCGCACCCGGTTGGCCACCACGGCGATCTCCAGGGCACGGCCGCGCCGGTCCTCCAGCAGTTCGGTCACGAAATCGCGGGTGGCGTAGATGTCGAACACGCTGGCCTGCACCGGCACCAGCACCCGGTCGGCCTTCTCCAGCACGGCCCGCAGCGCCTTGCCGGTGAGGCCCGCCGGGGTGTCGAGCACGCCATCGCTCGCCCCCTTGGGCAGCTTGCGGATGTCGCCCGGCTCGGCCCTCCACAGCTGCACCGGCGCCAGGCGCGGATCGCGCAGCTGCAGCCACAGGCGGGCCGACTCCTGGCGGTCCACATCACCCAGGGCCACGTCTCGGCCGAGGCTGGCCAGGTAGCCGGCCAGATTGGTCGCCAGGGTCGACTTGCCGACCCCGCCCTTGGGGTTGGCCACCGCAAACACCGTCATCACGCATCTCCCAGGCCAGGTCGGACGGCCCCTTGGGTTATGTTACTGGTCACCATGCATGCCCCAGCGCCAGCCCAGGGCCAGGATTTCCCGGCCTCCCCGCCCGCCCCGGCTGCGGCGTCCACCGCCTCCGCCCCGCGGGTGCTGGTGATCTCCGCCCACCCGGACCTGCGCAGCTCACGCGTCAACCGCCGGCTGACCGAGGCCGTGCGCAGCGCCGCGCGCCGCCAGCCCGGCATCGAGCTGCGCGAGCTTTACCTGCGCTACCCCGACTTCGCCATCGACGTGGGCGCCGAGCAGGCCGCCCTGGCCCTGGCCGACCTCATCGTCTGGCAGCACCCCATCCACTGGTACGCCATGCCGGCGCTGATGAAGCACTGGGTCGACGAGGTGCTGACCCACGGCTGGGCCTACGGCCATGCCGGCACCGCCCTGGCTGGCAAGGCGCTCTGGCTGGTGGCCAGCACGGGAGCGCCGGAAGCGGCCTACCACCCGCGTGGCTACAACCGCTATTTCTTCGACGCCTTCCTGCCGCCCTACGAGCAGACCGCCGCCCTCTGCGGCCTGCGCTTCCTGCCGCCGCTGCTGGTGCATGGCGCTCACCGCATCGCCCTGGCCGAGCTCTCCGACCTGGCCTGCACCTATGAGAAGCGCCTGGCCGGCTGGCCGGACACCGCGGTCTGGCCCGAGCTCGACGAACTGGCCAACTGCGACGCCTGCCTGGTGCCCGAGCAGGACCGCCCGACGGCCGAGCCCCCTGCCGCCCGCCTGGGCCGCGCCCTCGAGGCCGTGGCCAGCGCCATGCAGATCCGGCTGGCCCCGGCCGGCCAGGGCGCCGACCACGACCATCCGGAGCGCTGAACATGCACGGCAGCAGCAACTGGCTGATCGCCAGCCTGGTCTTCCTCGGCGCCGCCGTGGTGGCCGTGCCCCTGGCGCGGGCCCTGGGCCTGGGCGCCATCATCGGCTACCTGGCCGCGGGCATCCTCATCGGCCCGCATGGCCTGGCCCTGGTGAGCGACCCCGAGACCACCCTGCATTTCGCCGAGTTCGGCGTGGTGCTCATGCTTTTCATGGTCGGGCTGGAGCTGGAGCCCAAGCGGCTGTGGGCCCTGCGCCGGCCCATCTTCGGCACCGGCACCCTGCAGCTGCTGGCCTGCGCCGCCGCCCTGGCCCTGCCGGCCCTGGCCCTGGGCCTGCCCTGGCGCTGGGCCCTGGTGGGCGGCCTGGGCCTGGCCCTGTCATCCACGGCGATCGCCCTGCAGGTGCTGGGCGAGCGCCACCTGCTGCCCACGCCGGGCGGGCAGACAGCCTTTGCCATCCTGCTGTTCCAGGACGTGGCCGCCATCCCCATCCTGGCCCTGCTGCCCCTGCTGGGCAGCGGCACCGAGGCGGCGGAGTCGCCCTGGCTGGGCGCGGCCAAGGCGGTGGGCGTCATCGCCGCCATCGTGCTGATCGGCCGCCTGCTGCTGCGCCACGGCCTGCGCTGGGTGGCCCGGAGCCGCACGCCCGAGATCTTCACCGCCGCCGCCCTGGGCCTGGTGGTGGGCATCGCCGCGCTGATGCAGGCGGTGGGCCTCTCCATGGCCCTGGGCGCCTTCCTCGCCGGCGTGCTGCTGGCCGAGAGTGAATACAAGCGGGCGCTGGAGACCGATGTCGAGCCCTTCAAGGGCCTGCTGCTGGGCCTGTTCTTCATGGCCGTGGGCATGGGCATCAACTTCCCGGCCCTGGCGGCCCAGGCCGGCTGGGTGGCCCTGGGCGTGCTGGCCCTGCTGGTGCTGAAGGGCGCGGTGCTCTTCCTCATCGCCCGCCAGCAGGGCCTGCCCGGGGCCGACCGGCCGATCTGGGTACTGCTGCTGGCCCAGGGCGGCGAGTTCGCCTTCGTCGTCTTCCAGCAGGCTGCCGACGCGCGGGTCTGGCCGGCCGAACTGGGCGCCCTGCTCACCGGCGTGGTGGCGGTCTCCATGCTGCTCTCGCCCCTGCTGCTGGTGGCCATCGACAGCCTGCTGCTGCCGCGCCTGGCCGCCCGCCAGGCCGCTGCCAGCGTGGCCGCCCTGGGCGATGACCACCGGCTGCGCGACGACGCCCCGCCCGAGGAGGCGCCGGTGCTGATCTGCGGCTTCGGCCGCTACGGCCAGATCGTCGCCCGCCTGCTCTATGCCCAGGGCCTGACCATGACGGTGCTGGACCACAACCCCGAGCAGATCGAGGTGGTGCGGCGCTTTGGCTTCAAGGTCTTCTACGGCGACTCCACCCGGCTGGACCTGCTGCGCATCGCCGGTGCCGGCCAGGCCCGCGTGGTGGTGGTGGCGGTGGACGACTCCGCCCAGAGCCTGGCCATCGTCGACCTGCTGCGCGAGCACTTTCCGGCCGCCCGCATCGTCGCCCGGGCCCGCGACATGACGCATTACTACGCCCTGCGCGAACGCGGCGTCGAGCACATCGAGCGCGAGACCTTCGAATCCGCCCTCGTCAGCGGCCGCCAGGTGCTGGAGCTGCTGGAGGTGGCACCCCACCAGGCCTGGCAGCTGGCCAACACCTTCCGGCGCCTGAACCACCAGCTCATCGAGCAGCTGCGCCCCCACCAGGGCGACCGCAGCCGCTTCGTCGCCCTGGCCAAGGCCGGCCGCCAGCAGCTGGAGGAATTCTTCGCCCAGGAGCGCAGCCGCCGCGACGCCGCCCGCCAGCGCTCGGGCTGGCACGAGGACTGAGCAAAGGCCGGGATCGGCCGGGCGTCAGCACACGCCCAATGTTCATTTGCGGTCATTTCCTTCGGCAACTCCGGCCTTGTCCCGGCGCGCCCCGGCCTAGCATGGATCAAGCTGCCGTCCGTCCGCGGAAGGCCTTGCCTCGTTTTCCGGGTGCCGCCATGAACGCCGTCCTGTCCGTCTCTTCCCCCCTCCCCGCTTCGGCCTACGTGGACACCGTGGCCGTCGACGACGCCCAGAGGTCCGGCGGGCCAGCCTTCACCTGGCCGACCCCTCCCCTGGCGCGCTATCCGATGGCCAGGCCGCTGCTGCAGGCTGAACCCTGCGAATTGGAGCTGGCCCCCGGCCACATCGAGACCGGCCTGCTCACCCGCTTCGAGCCCGTGGGGCAGTGGATCGGCTTCCAGCCCCGCGACGGCAGCGACATGCGCGAGCTGTCTTTTGCCGAGTTCCGCCTGCTGCGCCTGATCAGCCCGCTGCGCCCGGACATGGGCAGCGTCGGCACGCAGGACCAGGAGCTCCTGGCCGATCGCCCGGCCCTGAGCTACCACCTCGAACCCAGCCAGGACGGCCACGCCATCGACGGCCTCACCTTGGGTCATGTCCAGACCGACTATGGCGTCTTCCTGTTCGAGCCGCTGGATCTCAAGGGCGGCGTGCGCCGCATCTTCGTCCCACGCCTGGCCTACCGGCAGTTCCGCCTGGGTCGCCTGACCGGCGAGACGCTGATCGACGAACACCTGGTCTCCAGCGGCCAGGTGGACGAGGCCCTGGGTGCCCAGCGCCAGCTGCGCGAGAAACGCCTGGGCGAGATCCTGGTAGCGCGCCGCATCGTCAGCACCGAGCAGCTCGGCGAAGCCATCGAAGCCCAGGGCCGCATGCCCATGGTGCGCATCGGCGAGGCCCTGACCACCCTGGGCTTCATCACCAACGAGCAACTGGGCAAGGCCCTGGCCCAGCAGCAGACCGACCGCAGCATCCCCCTGGGCGAACTGCTGGTGCGCATGGGTCGCCTCAGCCGCCAAGACCTGCAGACCGCCCTGGTGCGCAAGATGGGCTACCCCCTGGTGGATGTGCTGCGCTTCGAGGTCGAACCCGAAGCCACCCGCCGCCTGCCCTTCACCATCGCCA
>JBJOKP010000102.1:0-7309 GCA_046046045.1 Pseudomonadota bacterium
GCCCTTTCGGCCCAGGCCGACACCCCCGAGGCGGAGGCCAGGAAGGCCGAGGCAGAGATCCGCAAGGCCCTGGCCGAGCGTTACCCCAACCTGCCCAAGATCGACGAGGTGCGCGCCATGCCCATGGCCAACCTCTACGAGATCCGCCTGGGCACCGAGCTGGTCTACACCGATGCCAAGGCCCAGTACCTGATCCAGGGCGAGGTGATCGACACGGCCACCCGCCGCAACCTCACCGAGGAGCGGGTCAACAAGCTCACCGCCATCGACTTCAGCTCCCTGCCGGTGAAGGACGCCATCGTCTGGAAGAACGGCAACGGCAAGCGCAAGATCGCCGTCTTCGCCGACCCGAACTGCGGCTACTGCAAGAAGTTCGAGAAGGACCTGCTCAACGTGAAGGACGTGACGGTCTACACCTTCGTCATCCCCATCCTGGGCGGCGATTCGCCCGAGAAGAGCCGCTCCATCTGGTGCGCCAAGGACAACACCAGCGTCTGGCGCGACTGGATGGTCAAGGGCAGCACGCCGCCGCGCGCCATGGGCGAATGTGATTCCTCGGCCATCGAGCGCAACAGCGCCTTGGCGCGCAAGCACAAGATCAATGGCACGCCGGCCATCGTGTTCGAGGACGGCACCCGGGCGCCGGGCGCCATTCCGGCCGCCGAGGTCGAGCGCCGCATGAGCGCCGTCAAGCCGTCTGCCGGGGGCTGAAGAACGTCGTCGTGGCGCAGCGCGGGCGGCGCTGCCGCCGCGCATGAAGAGGGCCGCAGCGATGCGGCCCTTGTCGTTGCTGCGTCGCCTTTCTGCGTCGCCTTTCGGCACGCCGGCGCAACCGCTCAGCGGTGCTGGAAGCTGGGCTTGCGCTTTTCCAGGAAGGCGCCCATGCCCTCCTTCTGGTCGGCGGTGCTGAACAGGGCGTGGAAGAGGCGGCGCTCGTAGAGCAGGCCTTCGCTCAGCGGGGCCTCGTAGGCGCGGTTGATGCACTCCTTGGCCGCCAGGATGCTGGGCAGGGAGTAGCCGCAGATGGCGTCGGCGGCTGAGGCGGCTTCGGCATGCAGCTGGTCGAGCGCGACCACGCGCGAGACCAGGCCGGAGCGTTCGGCCTCGGCCGCGTCCATCATGCGGCCGGTGAGGGCCAGGTCGAAGGCCTTGGCCTTGCCCACCGCGCGCGGCAGGCGCTGCGTGCCACCGGCACCGGGGATGATGCCCAGCTTGATCTCGGGCTGGCCGAACCTGGCGTTGTCGGCCGCGATGATCATGTCGCAGGCCATGGCCACCTCGCAGCCGCCGCCCAAGGCAAAGCCGGCCACCGCGGCGATGACGGGCTTGCGCACCTCGCGGAGGGTGTCCCAGTTGCGCGAGATCAGGCCCTTGCGGTAGGCAGTCGGGAAGTCGAAGGGATGCATCATGGCGATGTCGGCCCCGGCGGCGAAGGCCTTCTCGCTGCCGGTCACCACGATGGCGCCTATGCCCTCGTCGGCATCGAAGGCGAGCAGGGCCTGGCCCAGCTCGTCCATCAGCGGGTCGTTCAGGGCATTGAGGGCCTTGGGCCGGTTCAGCGTGATCCAGCCATAACGCAGCGGGCCGCTGCCGCGGGTCTCGACGAGGATGTTTTCGTAGGCCGCACTCATGATGGGCGAGCTCCTTCAAGGGTCAGGGATGGGGGAGTCGGCCACTATACGGAAGCACCGGCGGCGCCTCCTGACGCCTGGGCGTCGACGAACGGCGCCGGCCCGGCCGGTCGTTCGGTCAGCGTTCGGCCTGCTGCGGTGCCTCGATCAGGCTGAGGTCGGCCCAGGTCTCGGCGTTCTGGTCGATGCGGATGCGGGCGGGCAGCATCTGCAGGCTGGGCGCCAGCCACATCTGCACCGTCATCACGTCGGCCGTGGCCTGGCGGCGCGGCTTGACATGCAGGGTGTCGAGCCGGCCCACCGGGGTGGCGAGCGGCTCGCGGGCAACGACGTCATAGGTCCAGCGGTCCAGCCGGTTGGGCAGGGCCAGGGCGAACTCCAGGCTGCGGCCGGGCTGGGCCAGGGCCGGGTCGCGGGTGAAGAGGAAGACCATCTGCACGAACTGGCTGGCCGTGTCCTGCACATCACCCGGCCGCGGCCGCTGCTGGCCGTTGGCGAGGGTGATCTGCTCGGGGCCGAACTCCACCGCCTGGCGCCGGCTGCGGCCCACGATCTGGCTGGTCTCCTCCTCGTAGCGCAGCGGCCGCAGGCCCTCGGGCGTGATGCGGCCCTCGCTGCTCATGCGCCGGCGGGCGATGGGGGCAAAGCCCGGGCCGATGGCCACCTCCAGATGCACCTGGTAGCGCCGGCCCTCGCGCAGCCATTCCACCTGGGCCTGGCCCTGCACCTCGCCGCGGAACCAGCCGTCCAGCCGGTAGCGCAGCCGGGTGGAGCGCGGCCAGGCCACGCCGTCCAGCGATTCGGTGGGCGGTGGGGCGGTGGCTGAGGCGGGGGCCGGGCTGCTGGCGGTTGCGGTGGCCGCGGTGGTGGCCGTGGTGGTTGCCGTGGTGGTTGCCGTGGTGGACGGGGTGGCCGAGGCGGTCGGGACCGGCCCCGGGTCGCCGGAGCCCGGCGCTCGCAGCGGCAGGGCCATGGGCGGGGCGATGGGGCCGTGCACCTGGTCGGGCTGCAGCGGCGTGGTGGCCGAGGCGGCGGTGGCTGCCAGCAGCGGGCTGGAGAGGGCCAAGGCGCCGTCCGTGCCGGCCAGCAGCTTGGCCAGGGGCGTGGCACTGGCCGCAGACGAGGGGGTGGCCGAGGCGGCGGATGCCGCAGAGGCCGCCGCGGCCAGGTCTGCGGGTCGGGCCTCGTCCGGCGCTGGCTCACTCGCCGCGGCGTCAGGCGGCGCGGCGGCGGCGTCTTCGGGGGCGGATCCAGGCGCCGGGGTCTCGGCAGCCGCCTTGGCGGGCGTGCCGCCGGCCGGGCGACGCGGTGAGACGGCGGGCGCAGGCCGGGGCGACGGTGGCGCGCTGGGGGTCAGCACCCGGGTGTAGGTGGCCTGCAGCTTCTGCATGGCGGGCGGGCCGTCGCCGAATCTGATGAACTCGGCGCTCAGGCGATCGGCCAGCAGGCCGTGGGCCAGCAGCACGGCGCCCAGGCAGGCCCACCAGAGCGGGCGGCGCCAGTGCCCGGGTCGGCCGGGTCGGCCGGGCCGGTGCGGTCCGGCCGGCCGGGTCATGCCCGCCTATCCATCAGGCCTTGCCCAGCCAGGCGTCGCGGCGCTGGAGCAGGAGGCGGCTCAGGTCCTCGGCCAGGCCGAGCTGCACCGTGCCGGTCTGGGCTTCGGCCAGGCCCGCCCCTGCGGGGGCCACGGCCTGGCGGGCGGCACGGCGCGCGGCGGCGCTGCGGGCCGCGGCCGTGCCGGCCGGCACCGGCGGCGTGGCACCCAGGGGCAGCTGGCACTCCAGCAGACGGCGGTCGCGCGCCACCAGCAGGGGCAGGCCGCCCGGGCGCTGGGGCAGGCTGGCGGCCAGCAGCACCAGGTCCTCGAGCTTCTGGATGCGCCAGCCGTCCAGACCCACCACCTCGTCGCCGGCCGAGAGCCCGGCCGCCTCGGCCAGGCCGCCGCGCAGCACGCCCTGCACCTTGAGGCCGGTGCTGCCCTCCTGCAGGCGCAGGCCCAGGCGCTGGGGCAGGGTGGGGGGCTCGCGGCGCAGCTGGATGCCGTGGGACTCGAACAGCTCGGCCAGCGGCAGCTCGTCGGTGCCATGCACCCAGGCGGCGAGTTCGGCGGCAAAGCTGCGGCCTCCCACCACCTCCAGCGCCGCGGCGATGTCGCCCTCGGTGACCGGGCCGATGCCGTTGCGCGCCGCGCCGCTGGTCTGCCAGAGGCGGCGCATCACCTGGTCGAGCGTGGGGCCGGTGCGGCTGGCGCTGGCGCCTTCGCCGCCCTCGGCCGTGCCGGCCTTGGCGCGCTTGCGGCCGCTGCTGGCCTGGCGCAGGCTCAGGTCCAGCGCCAGGGCCACCAGCGCGCCCTTGGTGTAGTAGCTCACCGTGGCGTTGGGGGTGTTCTCGTCGGGGCGGTAGTACTTGATCCAGGCATCGAAGCTGGCCTCGGCGACGCTCTGCACCTGGCGGCCCGGGCTGGCCTGCACCTGGGTGACCGTCTTGGCCAGCAGCTTGAGGTAGCGGGCCGGGTCGATCAGCCCGCTGCGCAGCAGGAAGATGTCGTCGTAGTAGGAGGTGAAGCCCTCGAAGAACCAGAGCAGCTGGGTGTAGTTCTCGCGTCCGAGGTCGTAGGGCACGAACTCGGCAGGCTTGAGGCGCTTGACGTTCCAGGTGTGGAAATATTCGTGGCTCACCAGGCCCAGCAGGGTGATGTAGCCGTCGGGCTGGCCACTCATGCCCGGGCGCGGCAGGTCGGCGCGGCGGCAGATTAGGGCCGTGCTGTTGCGGTGTTCCAGGCCGCCATAGCCGTCCTCCACCGCCCAGAGCATGAAGACATAGCGCTCGAAGGGCGGCTTGCCGCCCTCGCCATGCCAGAAGCTGATCTGGGCGGCGCAGATCTTCTGCACGTCGGCCAGCAGGCGCTCGCCGTCAAAGCCTGGCCAGGCTCCGGCCACCACGAACTCATGCCGCACGCCGCCGGCCTGGAACTCGCCGCGCCAGAAGGCGCCCAGCTCGAAGGGATGGTCGACCAGGGCGTCATAGTCGGGCGCGGCGTATTCGCGCGTGCCGACCTCGGGCAGGCCGGTGGCGACCTGCCAGCCGGCCGGCAGGCCGGCCAGGGTGAGGCGGTGCTCCTCGGCCTCGCGGCCCACGGCGGCCAGCAGCACGGAGGAGGCGTTGAAGAAGCAGCGACGGTCGTCGAACCAGGCGGTGCGCACCGAGGCGTCGTAGGCATAGACCTTCCAGCTCACCACCAGGGCGGCCCGGCCGCTGCAGCGGGCCCGCCAGCGGTGCTTGTCCAGCTGCTCGAGCTCGACCGGCCGGCCGCCCTGGCTGGCGACGAACTGGCTGAGGTGGCGCGAGAACTCGCGCACCAGGTAGCTGCCCGGTATCCACACCGGCAGCATGAGCTCCTGCTCGGCCGCGGGGGCGCTGAGGGTCAGGGTGACCCGCAGCAGATGGGCATGGGGATCGGCAAGCTCGAGGCGGTAACGCACCATGGTGGAGACCTGGGGTGGGCGGCGTGTGGGGGGAGGGCGCCGCCGCAGGGTAGCTCAGCGGCGGCCCGGCCGGCGCGCTGTCGCCTGCGCCCGGGCTTCAGGCGCTGGCGGCGCCGAGAAAACAGGCCAGGGTGGCGAGCACCGTGAGGCGGAAGCGCAGCGTCAGCCAGTGGCCCATGCCATGGCGCGGATAGGCCCGGCGGTCCACCAGATAACAGATCACCAGCATGAGCCCGTCGATCACCAGGCCGGCATAGGCCGGCATGAGCACGGCCACGCTGGCCACCAGGGCCGGCACCACGCCCCAGGCAAAGGCCTGCACGTCGGTGCCGCCGCTGCGCATGGCCAGGCCCCAGTGCATGCCGCCCAGGAAGGCCAGAACGGCCGTGGCATAGGCCGCCAGGCCCAGCACCACGTAGGGATGGGCATCCTCGCGCACGATGAGGGCCAGCAGGGCGCCCAGGCCGAAGGGCAGCAGGCCGGCATAGGCCAGCTTCAGCGCGGTGGGATGGATGGTGGCCGCAGGGCCGGCGGGATGGGTCGGGGCGACGGTGGCGGAGGGCATGGCAGGTGGCGATGTGGGGGCAGCCAGCCTGGCCTCCCGGCCCGTTTGCTGCGCTGCACACATATTGTCACGCAGGCCCGTGGCCCGTACCGGCCCCTGGGCCATGCCCGCGCGGCCTCACGGCGCCAGCGGATGCGGCCTCAGGGCGCCAGCCAGTGCGCCTGCCCGGCCGCAAAGCGGGCGCGGCGATGGCCGGGCGGGCCGATCTCCAGCCAGTCGATCTCCTCCACCCGTGCGCTGAGCACGGCGAAGTGGTGGTGGGCCAGGCCGTCGGCGTCCTGGGACGGGACGGTGGACCCGCGAGCGGTCTCCGGCGGCGGACCGACCAACGGGGTGCCGGAGGCCAGGGGAAAGAGATAGTCCTGCGCCGCGCGGGTGCAGCGCACGCGGGCCCAGCGGCTGGTCACGCCCAGGCCGTGGGTGGCCACGCTCATGTGGCAGCGCAGGCGCAGCTGCCAGCCCAGGTCGGCGTCCCAGGCCACCAGCATGACGCGGGGCGAGTGCTGCAACTGGGCCAGCTTGGGCGAGCGGGCATCGGTGTAGAAGACCAGGGCCCGGGCGACGTCGTCACATTCCCTCAGCACCAGGGTGCGGGCATCCACGCCGTCGGGCCCCTGGCTGGCCATCACCAGCTGGCGCCAGCCATGGCCGGGCAGGCCGGGGCAGCGTGCCAGCTCGCGCCACAGGGCCTGGTGGATGGTGGGCAGGTCCTGGCTCTGGGCGATGCGGCGGGCCCGTGCCCCGCGTTCGGCCAGTCCATCGGCGGGACTGCGCGGGCTGCCCAGGGCGTCCAGGTCGGCCGGCTGGGTCAGCGGCGCGGCGGGGCTGCTGCGCCGCCCGGCCACCGGCGTGTCGTCCTCCAGCGCCACGATGGGCAGCTCGGTCAGGGTCAGCGGGGCGGGCGACGGGCGGGCAGGCGGCAGCATGCCGCGGATTGTCCGGTCCGGCCCGCGAAGCACGCTTCGGGTGCGCCCCGAGGCCGGGGCCTTGAAAGCGATTGCAGCCACAGCCGGGAGCGCAATCCTTGCTCTGCGACAATCCGGCCGCGCCCCGCGGACGACCGCGAGGCGCTTTGTTTTGGTGCCGTCGGCGCGCAGGGCGCGCAGCCGCACCCGGGCCCGGTGCGTGCTCCCGCGCTGGGTGGCCTGTCCACGCGGAGCCATGTCGAGGACCAACCATGTACAAAAACCTCTCCGGCCAGCCCCTGGCCGGGCAGATGTCTGCCACCTCTGCCATCTCTGCCAGCCCTGCCGAGCTGACCGGGCCCGACCCGGCCGGCCTCGCGCTGCCTGGATCCGCACCGCACGATGCCGGCCGGCGCCGCCTGCTGCAGGCGATGGGGGCCGCGCCGCTCCTGGGCAGCAGCCTGGCCGGGCCGCGCGCCTGGGCGGCGGCCGGGCCGCTCAAGGTCGGCTTCGTCTACGTGAGCCCGGTGGGCAGCGCGGGCTGGAGCTACCAGCACGACCTCGGCCGCCTGGACATGGAGCGCCGCCTGGGCGCGGCCGTCAAGACCACGGCGGTCGAGAACGTGGCCGAGGGCCCGGACTCCGAGCGCGTGATGCGCGACCTGGCCGCCAGCGGCCACCAGCTCATCTTCGCCACCAGCTTCGGCTACCTCGAGCCGGCGC
>JBJOKP010000103.1:0-7292 GCA_046046045.1 Pseudomonadota bacterium
GTCACGCTGTCCGCGCTGATCATGGTGAACATCCCGCTGGCCCTGGTCGGTGCGGTGGTCGGCCTGTGGCTGTCGGGCCAGCCGCTCAGCGTGGCGGCGCTGGTGGGCTTCATCACCCTGGCAGGCATCTCGGTGCGCAATGGCATCCTCAAGGTCAGCCACTACATCAACCTGATGCGTTTCGAGGGCGAGGCCTTCGACACCCGGATGATCGTGCGTGGTTCGCTGGAGCGGCTCGCGCCGGTGCTGATGACGGCACTGGTGACAGCCTTCGCGCTGGCGCCGCTGCTCTTCGAAGCCGAGCGCCCTGGCACCGAGGTGCTGCACCCCGTGGCGGTGGTGATCTTCTCCGGCCTCATCAGCGCCACCCTGCTCGACACCTTCCTCACTCCGGCCATGTTCTGGCTCTTTGGCCGCCAGGATGCCGAACGCCTGCTGGCCGACAAGGAGGTCGGCGCCCTCTGAACCCGTGGCCGAACCCGCCGATGAATCGGCCCACGAGCGGACAGCGCCGCGGCGTCAGGCGAGGCCAAGGCGCGTGCCTAGAATCCGTCCCGTTGGTGCTCGCCGCGTTCCACCCCTGGGGCGCGGCGGTTAAACGGGAAGCAGGGGCCTGGGATCCGCCCGGATCCATCCACAGGCAACCTGCGCTGCCCCCGCAACGGTAAGCGTGCCGTCCGCAGCCTGCTCACGCAGGCCGGACCAGCCCGGACCTCACACCACTGCCGACGGCCAAACCGGTCGCGGCGGGAAGGTGGTCCCGAGGGTGATGCACGCCAGCCCGGATACCGGCCAACAGGGTGACCTGCGCCCGCGCCGCCGTCAGTGGTGGCCAGGCGCCGGGTCTTTTGGGTGGACGCCTGCGGGGACGCTGGCGTCCACGGCCTTGCGCTTCCTGTTCCCTCCATGTCCTCCTCGCCCCTGTCGCGCCGTGATGGCGCTGCGTTCGCTCGCACCTCCGACAACCGTTCCGGCCGCGCCTTGGCGGCGTCGCTTGTCGCCATCCCGTTTTCGCTGTCGGCCGCCGCCAGCGGGGTTCTGCTGCTGACGGCCGCGCCCCTGGCGCTGGCCCAGTCGGCCCCGGCTGCCTCGGCCGTCGGCGCCCTGGCCCCGGTGGTCATCACTGCCAGCCGCAGCGAGCAGGCCCTGCCGGACGCCCTGCCCAGCACCCGCGTCATCAGCCGCGAGCAGATCGAGCAGAGCCAGGCGGCCGACCTGCCGGCCCTGCTGCGCCAGTTCACCACCATCGACATCGCCCAGTCCGGCCCGGCCGGCTCGCAGACCAGCCTCTTCCTGCGCGGCGCCGACAGCCGCCAGACCCTGCTGGTGGTCGACGGCGTGCCCATGAACCGCGCCGACCTGGGCTCGGCCTCCTGGCAGCACCTGGCCATCGACCAGATCGAGCGCGTGGAGATCGTGCGCGGCAATGTCTCGGCCGTGTGGGGCGCCCAGGCCATCGGCGGCGTCGTGCAGGTCATCACCCGGCGCGCCCAGCGGCCGGAGGTGACGCTGGGCCTGGGCAGCCAGGGCAGCCGGCAGGCCTCGGTGGCGACCGGATGGCTGCAGCCCAATGCCGACGGCACCGAGACCCGGTTCTCGCTGGCCGCCTCGCGCCGCCTCAGCCAGGGTTTCAACGCCACCGACCCGGCCACCGGCACCAATCCGGACCGCGACGGCCTGAGCCAGACCGCCGCCAGCCTGCGCCTGGAACAGGGCTGGGCGCCAGGCCATCGCACCACGCTGACCGCCAGCTCGGTGCATGACCGCAGCGCCTATGACGGCAGCTACGCCTTCTCCTTCCCGCCCATCGATCCGCTGAGCCGAGCCGACAGCGTGGCGACCCAGGTCGACGCGGTCGGCCTCAGCAGCCGCCACCGCCTCAGCCCCCAGCTCGACCTGCAGGCCGACCTGGGCCAGACCCGCGAGGCCTACCAGGACCCGACCGGGCCGGAGCAGTTCGGCAATGCCAGCGGCAGCAACCAGACCCGCAACGCCCAGCTGCAGCTCGATTTGCAGGTGGCCAGCGGTCACCGCCTGATCGCTGCCGTGGAGGACAAGCGCGAGCAGCTGAAGGACAGCGCCACGCCGCAGACCGCGCGCAGCACCACCAGCCTGCGCACCGGCTGGCTGGGCAGCTATACGCTGGGCGGCCAGGTGCTGGACACCCAGCTCAGCCTGCGCCACGACGACAACTCGCGCTACGGCAGCGCTCGCACCGGCCTGCTGGCCCTGGGCTGGAGCGTGGCGCCCGGCCTCAAGCTCTCGCTGCAGGGCGGCAATGCCTTTTCGGCGCCCAGCTTCTCGCAGCAGCAGTTCGCCGCACCGGGCGTGACCCTGAAGCCCGAGCGCTCGCGCAACCTCGAAGCCGCCGCCCAGTGGACGGCCGGTGCGGGCCACAGCCTGCGCCTGGCCTGGTTCCGCCAGCGCCAGAGCGACCGCATCGCCTCCAACGCCGCTTTCGAGAACGTCAACATCGCCCATGCCCGCAACCAGGGCGTCGAGGCCCTGGGCCAGTGGCAGCTGGCACGTGGCACGACGCTGAGCGGCGAGGCCCTGTGGCAGAACCCGCGTGATGCCGACAGCGGCCAGGCCCTGAAGCGCCGCGCCCGCCAGACCCAGGCCCTGAGCCTGGGCCAGGAGCTGGGCGCGCTGGATCTGGGCGCCAGCCTGCGCCACCAGGGCGCCCGGGCCGATGTGGATCCGGTCACCTTTGCCGATGCCACGGCCCCCGCCCGCACCACCCTGGCGCTGAGCGCCGGCTGGCGGATCAGCCCGGCCTGGAAGCTCGCCGCCAAGCTGGACAACGCCACCGACACGAAACGCCCCGAGGTGCTGGGCTACACCCCCGCGCCGCGCAGCCTCAACCTCAGCCTGAGCGGCCGGCTGTAAGGCGGCAGCACTGCCCACCGCGCGCGCCCATCCGGCCAGCCGTCATGCCATCCGTCATGCCCCCGCCACCGTCCATCACCCAGCGCCCGGCCCGGCATCGTCGCCCGGCCTGGGTGCTGGGCGGCCTGGGCCTGGCCCTGCTGATCGCCCTGGCGCTCAGCCTGGCCTGCGGCGGGCGCGGCTGCTCGGCCGCTGGCCTGTGGGACGCCCTGCAGCTGGATGCCAGCGGCCATGGCGACGCCCAGGCCCTGGCGCGCGAGATCGTCTGGCGATTGCGCCTGCCACGGGCCATGACGGCCCTGGCGGTGGGCGGGCTGCTGGCGTTGTCGGGTGCCCTGCTGCAGGTGCTGCTGCGCAACCCGCTGGCCGATCCCTATGTGCTGGGCGTGTCCAGCGGCGCCTCGCTGGCGGCGGTGGCCGCGCTCTGGGCCGGACTCTCGGCCGGGGCGCTTTATGCCTCCGCCTGGGCCGGGGCGGCGGGCTCGACCCTGCTGCTCTTCCTGCTCGGCCGCCACAGCCTGCTGGCCCTGGACCTGCGCGCCGCGGGGGAAGGCGCCACCCGTCTGCTGCTCTCGGGCGTGATGCTGGCTGCCGCCTGGACAGCCCTCATCTCCCTGGCCCTCACCCTGGCGCCGGACGCCCAGCTGCGCGGCATGTTGTTCTGGCTGATCGGCGAGATCAGCGGGGCCGAGCCCTGGGCGCCGGCCCTGGCCGGCCTGGCCCTGGCCACCGCCCTGGCCCTGGCCCTGGCGCCTGCGCTCAACCTGCTGCTGCTGGGGGATGCCCGGGCCCAGTCCCTGGGCGTGGCCGTCCCCCGCCTGCGCCTGGCGGTCAGCCTGCTGGCGGCGGCCGCCACCGCCTGTGCCGTGGCCACGGCCGGCGCCCTGGGCTTTGTCGGACTGCTCGTGCCCCACGGCCTGCGCCGCCTGCTGGGCAACGACCAGCGCCTGCTGCTGCCGGCCGCTGCCCTGGGTGGCGGCACGGTGGTCATCCTGGGCGATCTGCTGGCGCGCAGCCTGGTGGCACCCACCCAACTGCCGGTGGGCGCGGTGATGTCGGTGGTCGGCGTGCCGGTTTTTTTGTGGGTACTCCACCATGCCGGCACGGCGGGAGGGGCGCATGACTGAGCCCGTCAGCGCAGCGTCCACCGCCATGGACGCGGCCCCGGCCCTGCTCACGACCCACGGCCTGCGCCTGGCGGTGGGCCGCGACAGCCGCCAGCGCCTGCTGGTGGGCGGGCTGGACCTCGAGTTCCAGCGCGGCCAGTTCTGGTGCCTGCTAGGCCCCAATGGCGCGGGCAAGACGACGCTGCTGCACAGCCTGGCCGGCCTGCGCCTGCCCGAAGCCGGCGAGGTGCGACTGCAGGGCCGCCCACTGGCCGACTGGGGGCCGCGCGACGCCGCCTGCCTGCGCGGCCTGCTGCCCCAGGGCGGCGACGCGGTCTTCGGCCTTTCGGCCCTGCAGGTGGTGCTGCTGGGCCGCCATCCGCACAGCCGCGCCCGCTTCGGCCTGGCCTGGGAACAGCCCGAGGACCTGGCCATCGCCCAGGCCGCCCTGGCCCGCCACGACGTCGCCCACCTGGCCGACCGCGAGGTGGGCAGCCTCTCGGGCGGCGAGCGCCAGCGCGTGGCCCTGGCCGCCCTGCAGGCCCAGGACCCCTGGATCTGGCTGCTGGACGAACCCCTCAACCACCTGGACCTGCGCCACCAGCTCGCCACCCTGGCGGCCCTGCGCGAGCTGGCCCTGCGCGAGCAGCGCCTGGTGATCGCCAGCATCCACGACCTGGCCCTGGCCGCCCGCTACGCCACCCATGCCCTGCTGCTGGGCGCGCCGGGTGATGCCGCGGGCAGCACGCTGGCTGGCCCTGTCGACGCCGTGGCTTTCGCCCCCGCCACCGAAGCCGCCCTGGGCGTGCGCCTGCGCCGGGCCGAGGTGGCGGGTGAGGCCGTGGTGGTGGCGCTGTGAAGGCCGCGGCGGGCCGCAGACCAGGCCGACCCCGGGTGACGCTGATCCTCGCCCTCTTCGCCGCCGCGGTTGGTCTGGCCCTGGGTCTGGCGGCATGCAGCCGCGGCGAGCCGCACGCATCGGCCGCCCTCCCCTTGGCCCCTGTCGCGTCACCCGCCAGTGCCACATCCACGAGCCCGGACGCGCCCATCGAAGTCACCGACGACGCGGGCCGCCTGCTGCGCCTGGCCCGACCGGCGCGGCGCATCGTCGCCGTCTCGCCCCACATCACCGAACTGCTCTTCGCCGCCGGTGCCGGCGCTGCCGTGGTGGGCGTGGACGCCTGGAGCGACTACCCCGCGG
The DNA here is from genome assembly GCA_046046045.1 of Pseudomonadota bacterium. Lineage (GTDB taxonomy): Bacteria > Pseudomonadota > Gammaproteobacteria > Burkholderiales > Burkholderiaceae_C > Sphaerotilus. Next base: position 5,197 of record JBJOKP010000103.1, read on the forward strand.
CAGCGCGCAACCTGCCCCGCGTGGGCGACCTGCACGCCCTGGACCTGGAGCGCATCGTCGCCCTGAAGCCCGACCTGCTCGTGGTCTGGGGCCACGGCAATTCCCAGCGCCAGCTGGAGGTGCTCAGCGCGCTGGGCCTGCCCTACTACATCGACGAACCCCGCCGCCTGGCCGACATCCCCCGCTCGCTGGAGCGCCTGGGCCGCCTCGCCGGCCAGGCCGAACAGGCCGCCGCCGAGGCCGCCCGCCTGCGCGCCGAACTGGCCCGCCTGGCCGAGGCGGCGCGCGGCCAGGCCCCGGTCACCGTGTTCTACCAAGTCTGGAACGAGCCCCTGCTCACCCTCAACGACCAGACCCTGATCGGCGACGTCATCCGCCTGTGCGGCGGCCACAACATCTTCGGCCGCCTGCCCATGCAGGCGCCCCAGGTGGGCGTGGAGGCCGTGATCGAGGCCGACCCGGAGGTGATCGTGGCGGCGGGTTTCGGCGCCGCCGTGCCGGTTGACTCCGACCCCGCCTTCGCCCCCTGGCTCCGCTGGCCGCAGCTGAAGGCCATGCGGCGAGGTCAGTTCGTCAGCCTGCCCGATGACCTGATCAGCCGGCAGGGGCCACGCATCGTCGAAGGGGCACGGGCGCTGTGCGGGGCGCTGGCGCAGGCCCGGGCGCACCAGCACTGAGGGGCTGTCAGCGGCGGCCTGGCCCCGTAAACTGCACAGCATTCTGCAAACCCAGCCGCCATCAAGGAGAGACCCATGGCCTTCTCGACCAGCGACGTGGTGCCCTTCACCCAGGCACGTGCCAACCTGTCCGAACTGGCCGATCAGGCCAAGGCCGGCGCCGAGAAGATCATCACCAAGAACGGCGAGAGTTATGTCGCGCTCATCGATGCTGACCGGCTGGACTACTACCACCGGCTGGAGCGCGAACGCATCCACCTGCTGCTGATCGAGGACGCCCGGCGCGGCCTGGCCGACATCGAGGCCGGCCGCACCCAGCCGGCTGACGCTGCCATCGCCCAGTTGCAGCAGCGGCGCGCCACGGCGTCTTCGGCCGCGCAAGCTGCCAAGGCCGCGAACAAGCGTGGCTGAAGACCTGTTTCGGGTCGAACTGACCGCCAGTTTCCTGGAGCGGCTGGACGCCATCGAGGCCTTCCTCACCGAGGCTGACGCGGCCTTTGCCTTTGACAAGTTGCTGGCCGAATTGCGCGCCACGGTCATCCCCAACCTGGCGCGCTTCCCCCGCATCGGCCGGCTCTACCTGGACCACCCGCCACAATCCGCCGAGGCGCTCGCCCAGCTTGCCGCCCTGCCGCCCGGCGCCGCTGGCGCCCTGCGGGAATACCTGCACGGCGACTACCTGATCCTGTACGTGCCCATGCAGGCCGCTGAGACGGTGTACCTGCTGTCGATCCGGCATCACCGCCAGCTTTCGTTCGACTTTGCCCGGCTGTGGCCAGGCGCCTAGAGGCTTCGCCGCCTGCCATCCCGCAAGAGTCCGTCAAGCCTGCGCTTTTATAATTGCGCTTTACCACCACGGCCCTCCTGCAGCGCGTGACCGCCTCCGATGTCGGAGCGGACGCCCCCAAGGGAGGGCCGCTGCACATGACCAAGTACGTGTTCGTCACCGGCGGCGTGGTTTCCTCGCTGGGCAAGGGCATCGCTGCCGCCTCGCTGGCCGCCATCCTTGAATCCCGCGGCCTCAAGGTCACCCTGATCAAGCTGGACCCCTACCTCAACGTGGACCCGGGCACGATGTCGCCCTTCCAGCATGGCGAGGTCTTCGTTACCGACGACGGGGCCGAGACCGATCTGGACCTGGGCCACTACGAGCGCTTCATCACCACGCGGATGAAGAAGACCAACAACTTCACCACCGGTCAGATCTACAAGACCGTGCTGGAGAAGGAGCGCCGCGGCGACTACCTGGGCAAGACGGTGCAGGTGATTCCGCACGTCACCAACGAGATCCAGGAATTCGTCAAGCGCGGCGCCGGCGTGGGCACGCCCGACGAGGTGGACGTGGCCATCGTCGAGATCGGCGGCACGGTGGGCGACATTGAGTCCCTGCCCTTCCTCGAGGCGGTGCGCCAGCTGGCC
>JBJOKP010000104.1:0-7280 GCA_046046045.1 Pseudomonadota bacterium
GGCCGCCCGGCCCGAGGCGGTGATCGACTGGGTGGTGGAAGAGGCCTTCGCCCCCCTGCTCGCCAGCGCGGTCGAGGGCCTGGCCCGGGTCATTCCCATCGCCCAGCGGCGCTGGCGCAAGAGCCGTCTTGCCGCCGCCACCCGGGCCGAGCGGGCCGCCTTCCGCAGCCGCCTGCGCGAGGAGGCCTACGACCTGGTGATCGACTTCCAGGGCCTGATCAAGTCGGCCCTGGTCGCCCGGGCCGCCCGCCTGGCCCCTGGCGGCGAGCGGGTCACCTATGCCAATGCCAGCGAGGCCTGCGGCTACGAATGGCCGGTGCGCTATCTGGCCCACCGCACCGTGCCCATGCCCTGGCGGCTGCACATCGTCGAGCGCTACCGCCGCCTGGCGGCCGGCGCCCTGGCCTATCCGCTCGAGGGGGTGCCGGTCTACGCCTTGCGCCTGCCGCGTGGCGGCCAGGGCCGCGAGCTGATGTTCGTGCATGGCACGACCCGGCTGGACAACGAATGGCCCGAGGCCGACTGGATCGAGCTCGGCCGCCGCCTCATCGCCCAGGGCTGGACGATCTGCCTGCCCCAGGCCGGCGAGCGCGAGGCCAGTTTTGCCGCCCGCGTGGCAGCGGCCCTGGGCCCGGCCGCCCAGGTGCTGCCGCGCATGTCGCTGGGCGAGATGCCGGCGCGCATGGCCCGCTGCGGCGGGGTCATCGGGGTGGATTCCGGCCTCAGCCATCTGGCCGTGGCGCTGGACCTGCCCCATGTGCAGCTCTTCAGCCAGCCGCGCGTCTTCCGCGCCGGACCCACCGGCCGGCCCCATCAGCTGCCGGTGGGCGGCGAGCGGGCGCCCACGGTGGACGAGGTGTGGGCCGCCTGGTGCCAGGTGCAGACCCTGCTCGCCGCCCAGGCCGACGTGGCCGGCCTGTCGGCCAGCGTGCGCCCGGTGGCCGGAACGACGGCTTGAGGGCGCTGCGCGCCTCGCGTCGCGGCCTCGTCGGCGGCGCCCTGCGGGCCGGCCCCCTGCCGGACGACGCGTCCAGCAGGCAAGATGGGGCGCCGCGCCGCCGACCTGGCCACCTTCTTCCCCTGTGGCCGGGCGGTCCTCGGGCGCGGACCCCCTAGGCATTTCCACCATGGCCGACCTTGCACCTCCACCGCTGCGGGACGATCGCCTGGCCCGGGCCGCCTGGGCCCTGGCCCTGCGCCTGCTGCTGCCTGTCCTGCTGCTGCGCCTGCTCTGGCGCAGCCGGCGCGAGCCGCTCTACCGCCATGCCCTGGGTGAACGCCTGGGTCTGGGCCGGCCGGTGGCGCCGGGGGCGCTCTGGCTGCATGCCGTCTCGCTGGGTGAAACCCGCGCCGCCGAACCCCTGATCGAGGCCTTGCGCAGCGCCCGGCCCGGCCTGCGCCTGCTGCTCACCCACGGCACGGCCACCGGGCGCGAGACCGGTGCGGCCCTGCTGCGCCCGAGTGATGCCCAGCGCTGGCTGCCGCTGGACCTGCCCGGCGCCACCGCCCGCTTCCTGCGCCGCCACCAGCCGGCTGTGGGCGTGCTGATCGAGACCGAGGTCTGGCCGGCGCTGCAGCACGCCACGCGGCGCGCCGGCCTTCCGGTGGTGCTGGCCAATGCGCGCCTGTCCTCGCGCAGCCTGCGCCAGAGCCTGCGTTTCGACCGCCTGCTGCGTCCGGCCGTGGCCAGCCTGCGCCTGGTGCTGGCCCAGACCGCGGCAGACGCCGAGCGCCTGCGCCGCGCCGGCGTGGTGGCCGGGCAGCTGCAGGTCTGCGGCAACCTCAAGTTCGACCTGCGGCCCGAGCCGGCCCTGCTGGCCCTGGGCCGGCGCTGGCGATCGGCCCTGCCGGCCCATCGGCCGGTGGTGCTGGCGGCCAGCTGGCGCGAGGGGGAGGATGCCGCCCTGCTCACCGCCTGGCGCGCCTGGCTGGAGCGCCTGGCCGGCCTGCCGCGGGCTGCGGGCGAGCCGGCCCGGCGGCCGCTGCTGGTGCTGGTGCCGCGCCATCCGCAGCGCTTCGACGAGGTGGCGGCCCAGGTGGAGGCGGCCGGCTGGCGCCTCTCGCGCCGCAGCCAGTGGCCGGCGCAGAGCCCTGCCAGCGGCGCGCCGCCCAGCCCCCAGCCCGATGCCACCGCCGCCCAGGCCGATGTCTGGCTGGGTGACTCCATGCGCGAGATGCCGGCCTGGTACGCCCTGGCCGACCTGGCCCTGCTGGGCGGCAGCTTCACCCCCCTGGGCGGGCAGAACCTGATCGAGGCGGCGGCCTGCGCCTGCCCGGTCACCATGGGCCCCCACACCTTCAACTTCAGTGCGGCGGCCGAACTGGCCGAGGCGGCCGGTGCCGCCATGCGCGAGCCCACCCTGGACGCTGCCCTGCTGGGGGCCGAGAGCCTGCTCATCCAGCCCGGCCATGGCCCGCGCCTTGCGGCCCACCGGCGCGCGGCCGAAGGGTTTGCCGGCGCCCACCAGGGGGCGGCACGCCGCATGGCCGAGGCCATCCTCGCCCTCATGCCGCCCGAGCCCGCCGCCGACCGGCTGCCGGCACCCAAGCCCGGTGCCGCGCTGGGGCTTCCGGTCGCCACACGGCGGCCGGCGGCCCAGCCCGTCCCGGTACACGTCGACCCGCGACACGCCGACCCTTTGCACGCCGACCCGCGACACGCCGATCCCACCCGGCCAGGGCGCTGAGACCGGTTCACGGGCCGGCGCAGTACGCTGCGATGCTCAGGGTCACGGGGCGCCATCGTTGGCCGCCTGTCGATCCAGGTCAGCCTGATCCGTCGTCGGGAGGTGGGCGCAGCGGCCGTCGCCGGCTGGCGCCATCACCGTCCGTCCGACGTCTGTCCGTCCGCCGTCCCAGGCACCCGCCTCGTCCGCCATGCCCCTGGTCTTTTTCGCCCCCCATCTGCGCCACCACGTGGACTTCCTGCCCCAGCAGGTGGCGGGCGACACCGTGGCCGAGGCGCTGGAGGCGGCTTTTGCCATCGCGCCGCGCCTGCGCTCCTATGTGCTGGACGACCAGGGCCGGCTGCGCCAGCACGTCTTCGTCTTCGTCAATGGCCGCCGCGTGCTGGACCGCGAGGCCCTGGCCCGCACCCGCGTGGATGGCGAGGACGAGGTGCAGGTCTTCCAGGCCCTGACCGGCGGATGACGGGCGCCGTCCGCCCGAGCTCAGTCCATCCCATCCTTGCCCGAAAGCCCCCCCGAGGAGACCGTCATGACCGCGCCCGCCCCCACGCTCTGGATCGCCACCCGCAAGGGCCTGTTCGCGGCACGTCGCCGCCAGGGCGCCGATGGCGCTGCGGCGGCCTGGCGGCTGGACGAGCGCATCAGCTTTCTGGGCGAACCGGTCAGCGCCCTGCTGCGCGACACCCGCCCGCAGGCCCAGGGTCGGCCGCCGGCCCTGTACGCCGCCCTGCGCCTGGGCCATTTCGGCTGCAAGCTGCATGTGTCCCATGACGACGGCGCCAGCTGGACGGAAACCGGCTGCCCGGCCTATCCGCCCAAGCCGGCTGACGCCCGCCAGCCCAGCGGCGAGCCCGACCCCAACAGCTGGAGCCTGGACACGATCTGGGCGCTTGAGACTGGCGGCCCGGCCCAGCCCGGTCGGCTCTGGGCCGGCACCGTGCCCGGCGGCCTGTTCCGCAGCGACGATGGCGGGGCGAGCTGGCAGCTGGTCGAGTCGCTCTGGCAGCAGCCCGAGCGGCCGCAGTGGTTTGGCGGCGGCTACGACCAGCCCGGCATCCACAGCGTCTGCGTCGATCCGCGCGACCCGCGTTCCCTCTTCGTGGCCGTGTCCTGCGGCGGGGTCTGGCGCAGCGGCGACGAGGGAGCCACCTGGCGCCTCACCGGCCGCGGCCTGAAGGCCGATTTCCTGCCGCCCGAACAGGCCGGCGATCTGGTGAACCAGGACCCGCACCGCGTCGTGCAATGCGCGGCCCGGCCCGACCGCCTGTGGATGCAGCACCACTGCGGCATCTTCCGCAGCGACGACGGCGGCGACACCTGGCTGCCCATCGAGGGGGTACAGCCCAGCGCCTTCGGCTTTGCCGTGGCCGTGCATCCCACCGATCCGGACACGGCCTGGTTCGTGCCCGCGGTGAAGGACCAGACCCGCGTGCCGGTGGACGCTCGCCTGGTCGTCACCCGCACACGCGACGCCGGCCGCAGCTTCACCCGCCTGAGCCAGGGCCTGCCCGCGCCCAGCTGGGACCTGGTCTATCGCCACGCCCTGGCCCTGGCCGACGATGGCCGCACCCTGGCATTTGCCTCCACCACCGGCTCGCTCTGGCTGAGCGAGGACGGCGGCGACCATTGGCAGACCCTCTCCACCCATCTGCCGCCAGTGGCGGCGCTGCGCTGGGGCTGAGCACCGGGCCGCACAAGGCCAGAGCACCTCCCCGAGGCTGGGATGTCGCTGCGCCTCAGCGCACCAGCACCTTGTTCACCTCGGCCACGTCGTCCAGGCTGAGGCTGCCGGCGGCCTGGCGCAGGCGCAGGCCGTTGACCAGCACGTCGTAGCGCGCCTTGGCCAGGTCGCGCTGGGTGGAATAGAGCTGGGTCTGGGCGTTGAGCACGTCCAGGTTGACCCGCACGCCCACCTTGTAGCCCAGCTGGGTGGCCTCCAGGGCCAGCTTGCTGCTGGATTCGGCCGCCTCCAGGGCCTTCACGCCGGCCTGGCCGGACTGCACGCCGAACCACACCTGGCGGGTCTGCTGCGCCACCAGGCGGCGCGCGGCGGCCAGGTCGTTGCGGCTCTTCTCCTCCAGGGCCAGGGTTTCCTTCAGGCGGTTCTCGTTCAGGCCACCGGTGTAGAGCGGCATGGAGAAGCGCACGCCCACGCTGGCATTGCGGGTCGTGCCCTCGGGCGAGCCGCTGGCCTTGATGGCGGTGCCGCGCGAATCGGTCAGGCCCAGCGAGGCCACGGCGTCCAGGGTCGGGCCGTTGGCGGCGCGGGCCTTCTCGCTCTCCAGCTTGGCCACTTCCACGGCCAGGCGGGCGCGCTTCAGGTTGGGCGATTCCTCGCTGCGGCTGACCCAGGCGTCGGGCGTGTCGGAGGCCAGGTTGGGCAGGGTGACCGGCAACTGCAGGCCGCGCGGCGCCGCACCGGTCAGGCCCACCACCTGGTCGAGCACGATGCGCTTGCTGCGCAGGTCGTTGTCGGCGGCAATCTCCTGGGCCGTGGCCAGGTCGAAGCGGGCCTGGGCTTCACGCGTGTCGGTGATGGTGGCGGTGCCGACCTCGAAGTTGCGCTTGGCCGAGGCAAGCTGCTCGCTGATGGCCTTCTTGTTCACCTGGGCGGTGGTGAGGGCGTCCTGGGCGGCCAGCACGTCGAAGTAGGCGGTGGCCACGCGCACGATGAGGTCCTGCTCGGTCAACGCCATCTCGGCCTGGGCCACCTCGACGCCGCGCTGGGCCTGCTCGATCACCGGGCCGGTGCTGCGGTTGTAGAGCGGGTAGCGGCCCGACACCGTGGCATCCACCTGGGTGGCGCTCTTGGCGCTGATCGCCGGCGGATCGGTGTTGCGGAAGGTGGCGTTGGAATCCAGCTGGGCCACCGGCTTGCGCGCGGCCTCAGCCTGCTGGATGCGGGCCCGGGCCGCCTCCAGCGAGGACTTGGTGGCCAGATAGGCCGCGTCATAGCCGCGTGCGGTGTCCACCAGCTCGCGCAGGCTCTGCGCCCCGGCCGGGCCGGCGAGGGTCAGGCTGGCCAGGCCGGCCAGGGCCAGGCCCCGCAGCAGGGTCGACGGGCGGGGCAGGGTCTTCGCGATGGACGTCATGGAGCGGCTTCCTCGTGGGGCTGCGTGGTGAGGGGGACGGGCCGGCGGAGAGCGCCGCCGCCCGCCGGGGTCAGAAGTTGAACTGGCTGGGCTCGCCAAAGCCCTGCAGGCGCGGCGTGACGGTGTCGAACAGCACCTGGGTGTCGTAGACGCTGTCGCTGCGGCGGGTCACGCGCAGGGCCCGCATCATGGGCAGCTGGCCGACCACGGCCACCAGGCGGCCGCCGACCTTGAGCTGGGCCAGCAGGTTGCGCGGTACCTCGGCCACCGAGCCCGACAGCAGGATCAGGTCCCAGGGCGCCTGGGTGGGCTCGCCCCGCACGCCGTCGCCCTGGCGCACCTCGGCGTTGAGGATGCCGGCGTGGCGCAGGTTCTCGCGGGCCTGGGCGGCCAGTTCGGGGCGCAGTTCCAGCGACAGCACCTGCATGGCGCGGTGGGCCAGCAGGGCCGTGCCATAGCCCGAGCCGGTACCGATCTCCAGCACCTTCTCGTGGCGCTTGGGCGCCGCTTCCTGGAACAGGCGGGCCTCCACGCGCGGGAAGTGCATGCTTTCACCGCCGGCCAGCGGGATCTCGATGTCGTTGAAGGCCAGGGCGCGGTGGGCGGCGGGCACGAAGTCCTCGCGCTTGACGATGGCGAGCAGGTCCAGCACCACGGGGTCGAGCACGTTCCAGGGGCGGATCTGCTGCTCGATCATGTTGAAGCGGGCTTTTTCGAGGTTCATGGCTGGCAGGAAGTTATGGGGGTTCGGGGGCGGCGCGCTGGGGCGACGGGGCCGGGACCGCAGCGGCGACGGGGCATCTTCGGCGGCCGCGGATTCTAGGAGGCGCCCCCTTGCACAGGCTTGTCATGCCGCAGGGGCGATGCGGCGGCAATTCCGGACTTGGCGGACTCGCCGGACTCGGCGGACTCGGCCGACCCGGTGCCGGGCAGGCTGCCCGGTTGATGGGGCGCGTCATGCTGGCCGATCAGCCCCAGGCGGCGGGCGGTGCGGCCGGCCCAGGTCGAGAGGTCGTCCAGCCAGCAGTAGATGACTGGCACCACCACCAGGGTGAGCAGGGAGGAGGTGATGACCCCGCCGATCACCGCCTGGCCCATGGGCGCGCGCTGCTCCGAGCCTTCGCTCAGCGCAAAGGCCAGCGGCACCATGCCGAAGACCATGGCCAGCGTCGTCATGAGGATGGGCCGCAGCCTCACCTTGGCGGCCAGCAGCAGGGCGGCCTCGCGGCCCAGGGCCTCGCCGTGGCGCACGCCGTGGGCGGCGTCGTCCACCTCGCCGGCGCGGGCGCGGATGGCGAAGTCCACCAGCAGGATGGCGTTCTTGGTCACCAGCCCCATCAGCATGACGATGCCGATGATGGAGAAGATGTTGAGGGTGGAGCGGAACAGCGCCAGCGCGCCCACCACGCCGATCAGGGTGAGGGGCAGCGAGCTCATCAGCGCCAGGGGCTGGATGAAGCTGCGGAACTGCGAGGCCAGGATCATGTAGATGAAGACGATG
>JBJOKP010000105.1:0-7266 GCA_046046045.1 Pseudomonadota bacterium
TGCTGCTGCCCCCGCCGGCCCCGGTCGCCCCGCAGCCCACGGTCTGGATCATCAACAGCTTCAACAAGACCGTGAAGGTCAGGACCTCGATGCCGCGCAACCTGGTCGCCCTGGGCATGGTGATGCAGGGCCAGTCCGGCGCCCCCTGGCCCGGCATGATGTTGCCCGGCAGTGCGACGGTGACCATCAACGGCCTGCCGGTCAACGTGGTGGGTGACCAGGCGGTGATCTTTCCGTCGGGCGGCTCGGCGTCGTTCAACGTGAGCGGGCAGTAGCCATGAGCTACCTCACGCTGGCCATCACCCGCCCCGCCCATGGCGACGTCCTGACCGCGCCGGTGACGCTGAAGGCCAGCGCCTCGGGCGACACCGGCAATCTCTACGTCAAGTGGTATTCGTCGCTCTACGCGGGGGGCTCCGAAAGCCATCCTGAACTCAATGCCGCCGATCACGGGCTGGCGGCGCTCGACTACACCGTGCTCTCGCTGAGCGAGTTCGGCAGCCACACCCTGCTGCTCAGCGCCACCGACCGCGATGCCCCGGCCGAGACCGCCGCCGTGACCCGTGCGGCCATGGCCGGTGGTGCGCCGCCGGCTGCACCCTTCCCCTGCGTCGTCCACCAGCTGGCCGGTGCGGCTTTCATCCAGCCGCCCGACCTGCCCAGTCCGCCGGCCGCGCCGGACCGGCCGGCCCTGTCGCGCGCCAGCGGCGCCATCCGGGTGCTGGCACCCGGGGCCTGGCTCAAGCCATCGGCGGGCAACCCGGCGGTGTGGGTGGCCAATCCGGACTACCAGCAGCTCAACGGCGTGGCGCTCACCCTGCGCATCGAGCCCGAGGGCGCGCCGCCCCAGCGCCGCAGCGTCACCCTCGACTTCACCACCGAGATGCTGCCCACCCTGCCCAGCACCCGTGTGCCCGGGCTGAACGGCGGCCCCGCCCGCAACGCCCTCACGCTGGCCAGCCCCCTGCCTGCCGGCCTGGACAACGGCGCCTACCGCCTGGTGCTGATGGCCCGCAGCGGCAGCACCAGCGCCGCGCCGCTGGTGCGCCCCGTCACCCTCATCGCCTGAACCCTGACCCGCCATGGCCCGCGAACGACAGCAGCTCTTCGGCACCGACCTGGCCCTGCGCGACCAGGCCGGCGGCGTCGACCTGGGCCTGGATGGCCCGGTCGGCGCGGCCGGCGACATCGCCCTGGCCAGTGGCAACGACAACATCGTCCAGGCCCTCACCCTGAGGCTGAGGGTGCGCCTGGGCGAACTGGCGCCACTGGGCTGGCCCGACTACGGCTCGCGCCTGCATGAGCTGATCGGCGAGCCCGATCTGCCGCGCACCCGGCTCAAGGCCCAGGTCTTCGCACGTGATGCCGTGCTGCTGGACCCGCGGGTGAGCCAGGTGCTGGCGGTGGACATCGTGTCCATCCCCGGCGAACGCCAGGTGCTGCGCCTGACCCTGCAGCTGGCGCTCATCAACGCGCCCCAGCCGCTCAATCTGGTGTACGACCTGGCGCTGGACGGCCTGTCCGCCACGCTGCAGTCGGCCACCGCCGCCCCCTGAACGCCTACCCCCCCGGTGACGCCATGATCGAAGTCGGACATCCGTTCTCGCGGCCGCTGGACGAGATCGTCAACTCCCTGCAGACCAGCCTGCTGCTGGGCGTGGAGCAGCCGGCCACGGTCGAGATCGTGGTGCTGAAGGACACGCTGCGCTACCCCATCCGCAGCGCGCTGGGTCCGGTCAGCAGCCTGGCGGCGCAGATCACCGGCTTCGTGCCGCTGGTGCGTGCGGCCGGCACACCGGCCCCCAGCGGCAGCACGGCGGCCCAGCTGGAAGCCGCGGTGTTCAACCTGGGCGAGCACTACACCTACGCCACCGGCCAACTCATCCTGCTGCCCCCGCCGGTAGATGCCGACGAGGAGGTGCTGCAGACCTGGGCGCCAGCCCCGGGCAGCGTGCTCACCGTGGGCTACAACTACCGCGAGCAGCCCTCGGGCATCACCGACTTCAATCCCGGCAGCGTGGCCGGCACCCTGGTGCGCGCGGTCTCGCGCGAGCTGAAGCTGATCTACGAGCAGATGGATCAGGCCTACCGCCGCTCCTTCATCGACCATGCCCAGGGCGTGGCGCTGGACAACGTGGTGGCCCTGCTGGCCATCAGCCGCAACCAGGCGCAGGCGGCGCGCGGCAAGGTGAGCTTCATGCTCAAGAAGGCGCCGCGGGTGGACATCCCGATCGCCGTGGGCACCCGCGTGGCCGATACACGCGGCCGGGTCTTCAAGGTCACCGAGGCCGGCGTCATCCCCGCCGTGGTCGAGGAGACCCTGCAGGCCGCCGCCACCACGCTGACCGCCGGCCAACCCATCGCCGCCCTGGTGCATGTGCGGGTGCGCGGCACGACGGCCGATCTGGCGGTCGTGCCCGGCGCCGCGCCCCTGCCCTTTGGCGAGAACCTCCGCACCGTCACCCTGGCCACGGCACCTGCACCCGGCACCACGCTGGTGCTGAGCTACCAGGCCAGGAACCCCAGCGTGACCGTACCGGTCGTGGCGCTGGACACCGGCCCGCAGGGCAATCTGGGGGCCGGCAGCCTGACGGTGATGCCCACCCCGCCGCGCGGCGTGGACGGCGGTGTCACCAACCACGAGCCGACCACCGGCGGCAGCGACCCCGAGTCCGACGATGAACTGCGTGACCGCGCCAAACATTCGCTCGAGACCGCCGGCAAGGCCACGCTCAATGCCCTGCGCTTTGCCGTGCTGGATGTGGACGGTGTCGACAGCGTGGAGGTGCATGACCATGGCAGCGACCCCACCCTGGCCCTGGGCCTGGTGGCAGTGCGCTATGCCATCAGCGTGCCCGACGACCAGGCCGACGAGCTGGACCGCCAGGTGGCCGCGGCCGTCGAGGCCACCCGCTCGGCCGGCATCAAGGTGCGGGCCAGCCGGGTCACCACGCTCAGGCTGAGCGGCAACATCGTCGTGCTGCCGGCCGAGGGCGGGGCGGCGGCCAACAGCGGTGCGCGCTACCTGGCCGCGGTGCTGGCCGACCTCTCCAGCCAGGCCATCGGCCAGTCGGTCTCGCCGCGCAAGATCGCCTCGCGCGCCTTCCAGGTGCCGGGTCTGGCCGACGTGGCCGAGGTGCAGCTGGACTATGTGCGCAGCAACCCGCCCACCCCGCTGACGCCGCTGACCGGCGACCCCTTCCTCGTCGGCGCCGACGAACATGCCCGTCCGGACAAGGACGCCATCCACATCGTGGTGCTGGGTGACCTGCAGCTGGTGGCGCCGATCAGGCTCAGCCGCAGCAGCGGCAGCCTGAGCTGTTCGCTGCGCCTGCTGGACGACCAGGGCGCGCCGGTGCGCTTCCGCCAGCTGAGCCTCAGCCTGACGGCCAGCGTGCTGGGCCGGCCGGCCAATGCGCCCAGCCAGGAGCCCGGCCAGATCGTGCAGCTCAGCGGCAGCCTGACCCTGACCGGCACCGACACGGCCGCCGCCGTCTTCACCCCGCTGGCGGCCGAGCTGCGCACCAAGCTCGACGGCCTGGCCGCCGACCAGACCCGGCTGCTGGTGCAGGTGCCGGCCTATCCCGGCCTGCAGGGCGCCAGCGCGGCCCTGCAGATCACGCCCTGAGGCCGCCCCGGGACTGCCGCCATGTCCTTCAAGACCGACCGACTCGTCGCCCTGTTCGCCGACGCCCATGCGGTGCATGACCGCAGCTCGCTGCTTTACCAGTGGCTGGATGCGGTGGGTGCGGAGCTGATGCAGGGCGATGCCTCGATCAAGCGCCTGCTGCGCTCGCACTGGATCGACCATGCCGAAGGCGGCGGCCTGGACGGCCTGGCCGCCATGTTCGGGGTCGAGCGCCGCCTGCTGCCCGGCGGCCAGCCCGAAGGCGACGACACGTTCCGCCCGCTGGTGAAGTCCATCGCCCGCAGCTTTGTGGGCGGTGGCACGGTCGAGGCCCTGCGCGCCGCGGTACGGGCCGCCCTGGGCCTGCCCGGCGACCTGAAGATCTTCGAGCAGCAGCTCACCGGCCTGGGCGGGCGCCGCACGCCCGAGATCGCCGCCCTGGTCCAGGGCCTGGACGCGCTGGTGCAGGTCGAGGAATTTGCGCCGCGGCAGGAGGAGATGCTGGGCCAGTCGCTGGCCAGTGACGGCGGCAGCGAGCTGATGATCGAGATCGACTCGGCCACGGTGGAAGGCCGGCCACCCCGCATCGAATGGAGCTTCACCCAGGGTGCGGGCCGACAGCTCTCCGTCACCCGGCTGGACACCGGCACGGGCGTGCGCAGCCTGCCCCGGCCGGCCACGGTGGTGGAAGGCATCGCGCCTGAACTCGTGGTGGCCCAGGGCGAGACCCTGCTGCTGGCCGGTGGCAGCGCGGACTTCTCGGCCTCCATCGGCAGCCTCAGCGTGGCGGAGGCCTTCCAGCCCCTGGGCGCGGGCAGCCGGCCCGGCCTGCCGACCGTGCCCGAGGGCCATTCCCGCTGGCTGTTCCGCGCCGGGGCCGGCGCCACCTTCGACGATGCCCGCTTCGACGCCAGCGAGAGCCTGGATGCGCCGGCCTTTTCGGTGCGCATGACCTGGCAGCGCCTGCAGCCGCTGGTGTTCGATGTGGTCGTGCCCTATTTCGTCGACATCGCCGTGCAGCGCCTGCTGGCGCGCAGCGGGCAGAAGCGCCGCATCCGGCTGTTCAAGGGCCTGTCGCTGGATGCCATCCAGCGTGTGGTGGACGAACACCGTGCCGCCGGCGTGCAGGGCGGCGTGCAATACGCCATCGCCCTGCCCGGTGAATCGACCGAACGCAGCCCCTGGGACGACCAGGCCATGCGCGAGCAGTTCAGCGCCCAGCTGACCGACCGGCACGACGAGCGCCACGACATGGACGAGGACATCTTCATCGGTGCGCTGGACACGGCGGCCGAGCGGCACGACGCCGCCGAGACATTCGTCATCGGCGGCAACTTCAACGTCGCCGTCTTCGACGGCAGCTTCGGCTTTCTCTGAGCCACCTCTTCTTCGGGAGCACGACCATGCAGGACAACCAGGACATGCGCGGCAAGGTGAGGCTGCTGGTCCAGACCGCGGACGGACGCATCGTGGTCGATCGCTGGCAGGCCAACCGCATCGTGCGCAGCGGCCGCGAGATGGTGGCGCAGCGTTTTGCCGGCGTGCCCGGCACGCCGCCGGCCATCGTCAGCCACATGGCGGTGGGCATAGGCGCCACGCCGACCAGCGATGACGACGTCAAGCTCGACCAGGAACGCACCCGCGTGGCCGTGCTGCAGCCGGTGGTCTATACGGCGGTGGAGGAGGCCGGCACCAAGCGCATCAAGGTGAGCCTGCAGGCGGTCTTCGATTTCGCCGATGCCAACGGCCCGGAGCCGCTGCGCGAGGCCGGCATCTTCACGGCCGACAAGGACGGCACGCTCTACAACCGCGTCGTCTTCGACCCGGTGACCAAGGCCGACACCTTCAAGCTCACGCTGATGTGGGACATCCTGTTCTGAGCCCCCACCCCGCCCGCCCGGCCCGCCAGCGACACCCCACGCGATCCAACGAGGAGCACCTCCCATGGCCTTCACCCCCGACCAACCGTTTCCGAAGACCGCCGGGGCGACCATCCGATCCAAGGACTGGAATGACCTGGTCACCGAGACCCAGCGGCTGGACACGGCCAAGGTCAACCGCAGCGGCGACACCATCAGCGGCCCGCTGAGCATCAACGCCGCCCTGGCCATCGGCAAGGCCAGCGCCTCGGCCGGCACCCGGCTGGACGTCAACGGCGGCGACCTGCGCATCAACGACGCCAACATCCAGCTGCGCGGCGGCACCGACAACAACCACGGCCTGGGCTGGTACGGCGGCACCAAGGCCTTCGGCGGCGTCACGCCCGACGGCCCGGTGCTCTATGGCTTCACGGGCGGCGCCCTGGGCACCACCAACGGCGGCAACAAGGCGGCGCTGATCTGGAACTCCAGCGGGCAGATCACGGCCGGCAGCACCGATGCCAAGGTCACCCTGCGGGTGGAGGGCACCGGCCACATCACCAATGGCGGTGGATATGCCGTACCCAGCGGCCGCATGGCGGCCGGTTCGCTCACCGTGGGCAGCATCACCACCAGCTTTGGCGGCGGCAGCGGCTGGAATGCCAACACCGCCGGCCTGCTGCTGGAGACCCTCGCTGACACCGAGATCGCCGTGCATGATTCGGGCGACCGCATCACCAGCCTGGCCCATTACCAGGGTGGTGCCGCCAACAGGATCACCATCGGCCGCGACATGGGCTGGGGCGCGCCCGCGCAGGTGGCCATCAATACCGACCTGAACCTGGCCGGCCTGTGCCTGAGCAACAAGTTCGACACCACCACCCTGTACAGCGGCCAGCCGGGCCCACTGACGCTGAGCAAGACCTTCACCAGCCATGGTGGCTGCCTGGTCGTGTTCGCCTCCGGCAGCGGCTGGCGGTCCGCCGGCGGCGTCATCGGCATGTCGGTGCGCGTGGACAACGCCGAGATCGCCGTGGCCAAGTGCCACACCAACGAAGGCAACAGCCACAAGGCGTTTGCCTCCTGCATCGGCATACCGCTGGCAGCCAATTCGGCAGCGGGCACTCATACGCTGACGCTGGTCGCCCTGGCCAACACGCTCACCGATGTCAACGACTACTACAACGTCACCATCATCGAGTTGCCTTTCCCGCCGCCCAATCCCTTCGTCGTCTTCCCCTTCCCGATCGGCAACGTCGGTGGTATCTCCATCACCTGATGCGACCCGACGCGATCTCTCCCTTCGCGCCACTGGCGCCATTCCTTCCAAGACCCCAGCCCGAGCACGACCATGCGCGACAAACTCACCGCCCGCCTCGACCTGCTGCGCGCCGAATACGCCAATGGCCAGCAGACCCTGCACGAACTCGAACGCCAGGCGACCGAGGTGCGCGAGACCCTGCTGCGCATCAGCGGCGCCGTGCAGGTGCTGCAGGAAGCCCTGAGCGAGGAGGCCGGCCCTGATCCCGAGGCCCTGGCGCCTGCCCTGGCGCCCGCCCTGCCGGCCCGGCTGGCGGACGGCGCGGTGGCCGCTGGCGGCATCGCCTCGCTCAACTGACACCGGGGCCCCACCATGCTCAGCGCCCTGCGTGACGCCATCTCGGCCCTGCTCGAGGGCGCCTTGGCCGACCTGTTCACCGGCACCAAGGGCGTGAAGCTGACCTACGGGCCCACCACCTGGGTGCTGGACCCGATGTCCGCCGACCCGGTGGCCGGCGA
>JBJOKP010000106.1:0-7228 GCA_046046045.1 Pseudomonadota bacterium
GCCCAGGTCCGGGCCTGACGCTGGCCACCAGGCCGGCGCGCGCCGCGGCCTCGCGCGTCAGCGCAAACAGCAGGTGCCGGCACAAGGGGCTGTCGGCCGGGATGGCCGGATGGCCGAAATCCCGCGCCGGCTCATGCTGCAGGCCGATGCGCCGCATCACCGCCTGCGAAGGCGTGTTGGTCACGGCCGTGAAGGACACGATCTCGTCCAGGCCCAGTTGCTCGAAGCCCAGGCGCAGCACGGCGCGCGCGCCCTCGGTGGCATAACCCTGGTGCCAGTGGCGGGCGGCCAGGCGCCAGCCGATTTCCACGCAAGGCGCACAGGGCAGGGTGGCCGGCGGCTCGGACAGGCCGATGAAGCCGATGAAGTCGCCGCCATCCTTCAGCTCCACCGCCCAGTGGCCCCAGCCGCGCTGCGCGAAGAGTTCCTGCTGCCTGGCCACCATGGCCCGCGTGCGCTCCTCGCTCCACAGGGCCGGAAAGTGGCGCATCACCGCCGGGTCGGCATTCATGGCGGCGAAGGGCGCGATGTGGCGCTCCTGCCAGGCGCACAGGCGCAGCCGCTCGGTCTCCAGCGTGATGATGATCTCGCTCATGCCCAGGTCCTCGGGGTCAGCCAGACCTCATCATGCGGCCGGGCAGGCCTTGGCCAACAGGCGGTTTTCATGGGTCTCGCCCTCGAACTCGAAGTGCGTGAGGCCCCGGTCGACATAAGCCTGCGCGGCATAGAAGCCCAGGGCGCGCCGGTTGTGCACCCAGGCCGTGAGCCAGAGCAGGGCGGGGGTGCCACCACTCCACTCCGCCACCCGCGCCTCGGCCGCGCCCAGCAGCCGGCGGCCCAGGCCCTGGCCGGTCGCTGGCTCCTGCACATAGAGCCGCAGCAGCTCGGCCTGTGGCCGTGCCTCGTCCGCCAGCAAGGTGTGCCGCTGCCCCAGGCGCAGATGGGCAAAGCCCAGCAGATGGGCTTCGCCACCCGGTCGATCCGCAGCCCGTTCAGCCACGATGAGGCGATCCACCGTGGTGTTGCCCAGCGCCTGGGCCATCGCCGCCTCGGAATAGCTGGACAGCACCTCCCTGGCGATCGCCGGCCGGATGCCCTCGGTCGCATAGGTGTCCAGAAAGACCTGCATGGCCAGCACCGACAGGCAGAGGCTGTCGGCCGGCACGGCGGGACGGAGGGTGAAAGGGCCGGTCATGACGTGGCTCGATGAAGGGGCGAAAGCTTGGCGGCCGGCCGTCAGTCATCCGGGCGGCGACCCGGGTGCATCGGGAATATGGATGGTGGCCTTGATGTGCTTGAGATTGGTCACGATGGTGAAGCTCATCAGCACCAGCAGCGACCAGGCCCCCCATTTGGACGCATGCACCAGTGCCCAGGCGCCGAGCTGATGCGGATAGCGCCACAGCCCGAAGAAGGTGCCGATGTTCTCCGCGAGCCAGATGAAGAAGCCGATCAGCAGCAGGCTCAGGGCCAGCGGCATGCGGCGCTCGACCCGGTGCGGCCGGAAGACCACCTGGGCGCGCGCATAAAGGCCCAGGGCCGCGGCCGCCAGATACCAGCGGAAGTCGCCGAGGTAGTGGTGCAGGAAGAAGTTGAGGTACAGCGCCGTGGCCATGACCCCGGCCATCCAGTAGGGCGGATGGTGCTCGATCCGCAGCTGCAGTTCCCGCCAGGCCTGGATGATGTAGCTGCCCACCGCCGCATACATGAAACCGGCGAAGAGCGGCACGCCCAGCACCTTGGTGTAGGCGAAATCCGGGTAGGACCAGGAACGGATGCCGGGGGAGGTCTTGAACACCTCGAGGGCAAAGCCCAGCACGTGGAAGAGGCCGATGGCCTTGAGTTCGTCCAGGGTCTCGCGCCCGCTCCAGACCATCCAGGCCTGGATGGCCAGGGCGATGAGGAGCAGCAGATCGTAACGAGGCAGGCCTGCCCAGCCCTGCCGCGGCACCAGCAGCACTGCCAGGAAGAACAGGCCGGCGAAGAGGCAGGCACGCGCTTCCTTCAGGGTGAAGCCGGCCAGCTCCAGAGCGGCCTGGTGCATCCAGCCCGGCAGATGGCCCGCCACGGCTTTCAGCACCCCCGCCCGCAGTGGTGCTGAGGGGCGAAGATCAGGGTCGCCGTCATCAGGCCCAGGGCGAGCAGCAGGCGCCAGCGCATCGGCAGACGAAGCAGAAGCGTACCGAGCAGGCCCAGGAGTAGGAGCCAGAGCACGGGATAGGCCATGCCCAGGCGTACGTGGGAACGCAGGGTGAACGACCAGAGCCAGAACGAAGCGGAGGACGCGATCAGGAGAGCCGCGCCACCGACCACCAGATGGCCGAGCCCGCGCAGGCAGCGTGTGGTCAGCCGGTGGAGGCTGGTATTGCTGGCCAAGTGCCGCCTCAGGCCGGTGAGTCGCCGGGGCGCTGGCGCTGCAGAAAGTCCGCAAACAGCCGGTCTTCCCGGGTCGTGTGGTGGGTGAACCAGTCGACCAGGTAGGCCACGATCTCGTCCTTGCGCTGCTCGGTCTTGTCCATGGCCAGGCGCACCTGCTTGGCGCTGAGCTGGTCGAGCAGGTCGCGGTGGTGCAGCTTGTGGCGGGCCAGCTCCGGGTAGCCCGTGCGGTACATCAGGTTCTCTTCGCTGATGAAGTGGAAGCGCGCATAGGCGTTCAGCTCGGCCACCAGCAGCTTCTGGTATTCGGCGTCGCGCGCCTCCCAGGCCTGGCCGACGAACTTGTTGATGAGGCCGACGAAGTGATGGTGCTGGTCGTCCATCTCGCGCACGCCGAGGTCGAACTCGGGCTTCCAGGGGAAGGCGTCGGTGCCCATCGTCAGAACTCCTCGGTGTCCACCTCGGATTCGGCCTGGGCGTTGTAGCGCCGGCCCGAAACGGCGCTGCGGCTGAGCAGGGCCTCGGCCCGGGCCAGGATGTCGGCGGGCACCTCGCAGCTTGCGGCCGCCAGGTCCTGGCGCAGGTGGTCGATGCTCGTGGTGCCGGGGATGGGGAGGATGTCCTCGCCCTGGGCCAGCAGCCAGGCCAGGGCCAGCTGGGCCGGGGTGCAGCCGGCCTCGGCCGCCAGGGCTTCGTAGCGGCCCTGCAGCTGGGCGTTGGCAGGCCAGTGCTCGGGCGTGAAGCGCGGCATGGTGCGGCGGATGTCCTTGGCATCCAGGCCGTCGACCTCATGCAGCTCGCCACCCAGGAAGCCCCGCGCCACCGGGCTGAAGGCCACCAGGGCCACGCCCAGCTCGCGGCAGGCCGGCAGCAGGCTGATCTCGGGGTTGCGGCTCCAGAGCGAATATTCGTTCTGCACCGCGGTGATGGGGTGGACGGCGTGAGCCCGGCGCAGGGTGGCGCCCGACACCTCGGAGAGGCCGATGTGGCGGATCTTGCCCTCGCGCACCAGCTCGGCCAGGGCGCCGACGCTGTCCTCGATGGGCACCTGCTTGTCCCAGCGGTGCAGGTAGTAGAGGTCGATGACCTCGGTGCGCAGGCGCTTCAGGGCCTGCTCGCAGGTAGCCTTGATGGTCTCGGGCCGGCCGTCGATGACCCGGCGCACGCTGCCATCGGGAAAGGTCACCCCCGTCATGCCGCACTTGCTGGCCAGCAGGAAGCGCTGGCGATGCGGCGCCAGCACCTCGCCCACCAGGCTCTCGTTGGCGCTGAAGCCGTAGAGCGCCGCGGTGTCGAAGAAGGTGCAGCCCAGATCCAGGGCCTCCAGCAGCAGGCGCTCGGCCTCGGCCCGCGGCGGCGGCGCGCCATAGGCATGGCTGAGGTTCATGCAGCCCAGGCCGATGGCCGAGACGGTGCAGGGGCCGAGGCGGCGCTGGGGGAGGGTCTGGCGAGGGGATTCCGGCATGGCGCAGCAGCTGGGTCGACGGGAGGGGGGCAGGCAGGCGCAGGGTAGCGCAAGCCTGGTCCCTGCCCCGGCCGGGCCTAAGACGCCTGGGCCCGCCTGGGTCAGCCTGCGTCAGCCGGGCGTTGGGGCCGGGCAACCGGGCGTCGTGCCGTCCGCGCTGGGGGGCACGCCGGCCGTGCCGCAGCCATCGGTCACGATGGCGGGCGCCGGGCTGCCGCCCGTGCTTCCAGTGCTTCCCGTGGTGCCCAGCGTCGCCGTGCCGCCACCGCTCACGACGAGGGAACCACCCGCGCCACTTGGGGGGCTGGCCGTGCTGCCGCTGCTGCCCGTCGCGCCGGTGCCCAGGCTGCCGGCGAGGCTGCCCGCGCTGACGCTGTCCCCACCCAGGACGGTGGATGAGCTGCCAGCACTGCCGACGCCACTGCCACCGCCGGTGCTGCCGTTGATGGGCGCCGCCACGCTGGCCGCCGAGGGCATGTCCAGCGCCGCCAGCAGGGCGGCCAGGGCCACCGGGTTCAGGCGCGGCGGGTTGTCGTCGGCCGTGGGGCTGCCGGCCGGCAGCAGGGTGCCGGTCCAGCCCTTCAGGTTCACCACCGCGAGGAGGGCTCGTTCGCCGCGATCCAGGCGCGCCCGCGCCTCGGGCGCCAGGGTGTCGAGCACGGCTGCATCGAGGGGGCCGATGATGAGCACGCTGTCCGCCTCGGTCGTCTCGACCGAGTAGTTGCCGCCGCCCAGGCGCACGGGCTGGCCAGCCTCCTGGCGCCAGACAGTCACGCGGCCACTGCCCCCGGAGAGGGCGGCGTCGAAGGTGTAGGCCAGGCCGGCCGGATTGTCCTCGGCCACTTGCAGCCAGGGCGGCGGGCTGGTCGGGTCGACCGGTGTCTGGTGCAGGGCCACGCTGGCCGCCAGGTCGCCGCCGTAGTCGTCCGTTCCACGGGTCAGGCGGTAGCGGGCCTCGCCGACCTGGCCGTCGATCCAGACCGAGCTGGCCCCGTCCGGGAACACGCCGGCCAGATCCGCCGGCATCCCCGGCCAGGTGTTCAGCGCCCGACCGGCCAGATCCTCGACCACCAGCTGGCCGAGCAGGCCGCTGCTGCCCAGGCGCCCGCCCAGCACGCGCACGCTGCCGTCGGGCAGTTGCTCGATGCGGCGGTCCGTCATGGTTTCGCCCTGCCAGGTTCCGCCCACCCGTTGCAGCGCCGCCAGGCTCAGCACCAGGCCGGGCCGGCTGGCGCCGTTGCGCACGCTGATGCTGCCCACCTGCAGGCTGCCGTCGCTGGGCTGGCGCAGCAGTTCCAGGCTCAGGGTGCAGGCGAGGGCGCTGCTGCAAGCGATCGGGCTGACGCTGGCCAGGCCATCCGCCAGCAGCGGGCCTAGAGCCTGCGCCTGGGTGGCCGGCGGCTTGGTGATCGCGCCCAGGGAGGGGTCGAGCGCGCTGGATTCCGCCTGGCCATCACCACCCCCGCAGGCGGCGAGCCCAAGCAACAGGCTGGCCGCCAGCAGGCTATGGGGCAGGCGCTGTGGTCGTTGCTGGGTCACGGCGCAGCGTGCAGCGCCAGCGACTTGGCCTGGCGTCTGACGGAGGCGAAGGAAGCGCATGGAAGGATTCCCTGAGTGATTGTTGGATGGTGGTGGCAATCGTGCCGGGTCGGGCGGCCGGACGAGCCCCGTCCGCCCAGCCTGTCCTGGCGAGCCACCGGCCATGCTAGGGCTGCCCACAGCTGTCCGGGCCGTCATCCGTCCCAGCCCATCCACATTCCCCCGGACTGCGGGGCGAGTTCACGGCAGGTGGGCGGCTCTGGATCCCGGGCCCGACCAGCGCGCCTCCGTGTCTCAGCCCGCGGGCCGACAATGCCGGCCATGCAAGCGACCCCCTCCGCCATCCCCTTTGAACTGCGCGGTGACTACATCACCCTGGACCGCCTGCTCAAGGCCACCGGCCTGGCCCACAGCGGTGCCAACGCCAAGGCCCTGGTGGCCGATGGCCAGGTGAGCGTGGACGGCCAGATCGAGCTGCGCAAGACCGCCAAGATACGCGCCGGCCAGGTGGTGGGCTGTCTGGGAACCGTGATCCGCGTGCTGCCGCCCGACCCGACGCGCGGCACGGTCGACGCTGACGCCTCGGCGATTTCGCGCGCCGCGCCCGACGAGGCAGCCTGAGCCGCGCGCGCCGGTAGTCACCTCATGGCAGCCAGCCGCCGGTCTCGCCCATCAGCCAGATCAGCGCGCTGATGGTGAAGAACGAGATCACCGTGGTGACCAGCAGCGCAGCGGCGCAGAACTCTTCGTGGTGGTATTTCTGCGCCAGCACGGGGTAGACGCTCAGCATGGGCATGGCGGCAAACAGCACGGCTGCGGTGCGCAGCAGGGGGTCGATGGGCGGCAGCAGCCACAGCAGGCCGAAGACGGCGGCCGGCATGAGCACCAGCTTGCCCACCACCACCTGGGCCACCTCGCGCACCAGGCCAGGCCGGATCTCCAGCCCCGCCAGGGTGCCGCCGATGAGGAAGAGCGCCAGCGGCGCCGAGGCCGTGGCCACCAGGGCGATGGTGCGGGCCACGGGCTCGGGCGGCTTCCAGCCGATCAGGGCGCAGGCCAGGCCGGCCAGGATGCCCAGGATGAGCGGATTGCGCAGCAAGCCCTTGAGCGAGAAGATGATGCCGCTGAAGACCCGGCTCTGCGGCTGCTGGCCATGGTCGGCCAGGGCCAGGGCCGTGGGGATGATGAGCAGGTTCTCCACCAGCATGTTGAGCGCCATGGCCACGCCGGCCACCGGGCCGATGAGCTGCTGGGCGATGGGAAAGCCGGCGAAACCGCTGTTGGAGCAGGCCACGCCCAGGCTGCGCAGGGCCGCGGCATCCAGCGGCTGGCGCCTCACGCGGTGCTGCCAGAGCAACATGCCCCATTGCAGCAGGGCGCTGCCGCCGGCATAGGCCAGCAGATAGGCCGGGTGCAGCACCTCGCCCAGGCTGCGCTGCGACAGGGCGTTGAACACCAGGGCCGGCAGGCAGAAGGCCACGACGAAGCGGCCCAGCACCCGCATCTCGGCCTTCTGGAACAGGCCGCCCTTCACCGCCGCCCAGCCCAGGAAGATGAGCAGGTAGATGGGCACGGTGACCGAGAGGATGAGGCGCATGGCGGGCGGATGGACAGGGTGGATGAGGGCGACAACGCAGCATCGGCGCGTTGGAAACGACAAAGGCCGGCGCTGGCCGGCCCTTGTTCAGCAGAAGCACGAGGTGTGCCGCTGCGGCAGTAACGGTCGACGCTCAGCCGTTCAACTGCTGCTCCAGCTGGTGCAGCACCTGGTAGCAGGGCAGCACGCTGGCCACGCTGGCATTGGGCTGGCGACCAGCGCGGATGGCGGCGAAGAACTCGCGGTCCTGC